>DATIKD010000122.1:0-10093 GCA_035477965.1 Dehalococcoidales bacterium
GATGTTACTGCTTTTTTAGGCGCGGTTGCCGAAAGCGTGGGTGAAGTTTCCCGTTATATTCACCTCGGGCTGACTTCCTCGGATATTATTGATACCGCCACCAGTCTGCAAATGGTGGAAGCCTCAGATATTCTGGCTGAAGATATTAAAGCCCTGATCGAAGTACTGGCCCGCCGGGCGATGGAACATAAATATACTATTACGGCCGGCCGGACACACGGAGTACATGCCGAGCCGGTAACCTTTGGATTGAAGCTGGCAGTCTGGGTAGACGAAATGCGCAATAATCAAAGGAGACTGGCAGAAGCTCGTAACATGATTGCGGTGGGCAAAATCTCCGGCGCCGTAGGAACCTACGCTACTGTACCGCCGAAAGTTGAAGAAAAAGCCTGCGCTCATCTGGGACTGCGCCCCGCTCCCATTTCCACCCAGATTCTGCAAAGAGACCGTCATGCCCAGTTTGTCACCACTCTGGCCATCATAGCCAGTTCTCTGGACAAATTTGCCACTGAACTGCGAGCTCTGCAAAAAACCGAGGTTCATGAAGTTGAAGAACCTTTTTCATCCGGGCAAACCGGTTCATCCGCTATGCCTCATAAAAGAAATCCGGAATTGGGAGAGCGGGTTTGCGGTCTGGCCAGACTAATCCGCGGACATGCTTTGACCGCTTTGGAAAATCAGGCCCTCTGGCATGAACGGGATATCAGCCATTCTTCCAATGAACGCCTGATTTTGCCCGATTCCTGCCTGGCTCTGGACTATATTTTCAATATCTTCACCGGTGTGATGAACGGTCTGCAGGTTTTCCCCAAACGGATGAAGAAAAACCTGGAAATGACTCACGGTCTGGTATTTTCTCAACGAGTTATGCTGGCTTTGATTGATAAAAAGTTGAGCCGCCAGGAAGCTTACAAATTGGTCCAGCGCAACGCAATGAAAGCCTGGACCAGCAATAAAAATTTCCTGACCCTTCTAAAAAGTGATCCCGATGTGATGGCCGTAATTAAACCCGCAGAACTCGAAGGGATATTCGATTACAATTATTATCTGGGGCACGTCAATGAGATTTTCAACCGGTTGGGATTAACCGAATCCCAATGGAGAGAACCCGCTCCTGCCAAGCGGCGCGGCAAGCTCTCTTCCAGAAACGTTCAATCAAACTAATAACCGTGGAGAAGGAAGGCCATTGGAATCAACTGTATTGTTAAAAACTGATCTGCCTCTGCCTCTCTTTGGCCGGGGTAGAGTAAGAGACACCTACGACCTGGGTGATTTGCTTCTGATTGTGGCTACCGACCGGATTTCCGCCTTTGATGTGGTTCTGCCCTGCGGAATTCCTGGCAAAGGTCAGGTTTTGAACCGCCTTTCGGCTTTTTGGTTTAATCTGACTCGCAAAATCATGCCCAACCATATGGTTGAACCTTTGGATGACCTGTCACATTTGGAGGCACTGATCACCACCCGCAAACGCTTTCGGATCCCGGATTACCTGATAGGGCGTTCTATGCTGGCAAAAAAAATGGCTCGAGTTAACATTGAATGCGTCGTCCGCGGATATCTGGCCGGCTCCGCCTGGGAAGAATATAAAAAGACCGGAGTAGTCTACGGATATCATCTGCCCAAAGGCATGAAGGAAAGCCAGGAACTCCCTGAACCGTTGTTCACTCCTACCACCAAAGCGGATAAAGGGCACGACACGCCTCTGACCTTTGCGCAATTCAAAGATGTTGTAGATGCCACGCTGGCCGAACAAATAAAATCGGCCAGCCTCAACATCTACAACCTGGCACGAGATTATGCCAGGTCCAGAGGAATCATAATAGCCGATACTAAAATGGAATTCGGTCTGCAGGGCAACAAGTTGATCTTGATTGATGAATTGCTGACGCCGGACTCTTCGCGTTTTTGGGATTTGAATAAATACAAAGTTGGACAGTCTCAACCCAGCTTCGATAAACAACCTGTTCGTGACTGGCTGGCGCAAACACGCTGGAATCGAGAGTTGCCGGCTCCCGTGCTGCCGGATGGAATCGTTAAGTCCACCAGCCAGATTTACCAGCAGGCCTTTGAACTGTTGACCGGGAAACCTGTATAATGTATCTTTATGATGACTTCAAGCCGCTTCTGGCTTCAGAAGCGGCTTTTAGTTTGTAATCTATCTACCGATCATATCTGCCTTTGCTTGGTTTTGAAAAGAAAGGCCTTTTGGTTATAATAGAGTGTAACTAACTGGAAATTCAGGCATCCCGAGAGCAATTGCTCGCGAGGTAGGAAAGGGAGGTTGTCTTGCCTAAGAAAAAAGTTGAAGCACCCAAACGTACCATTACGAAACGCCAGATGACTCAATGGCAGCGTCAAAACAGGATGCGGCGGTTTATTTTAATATGCGGATTTGGCGTCATTGCCATTGTAATCGCTTTGGGTGGATTTGCCATCTATGACACAATTTTTAAACAAAACCGGCAAATCGTTTTCAAAGTGGGAGATACCTCCTATAACATGGGTTATTTTCTGGATGCCGTGGACTATTACGGAGCGATAAATTACGCCTACCTGCAAAGCATGGGAGTAGATTACTCTCAATTCCTGAGTTTTTACATCTCTTCTTTTGCCAACACCATTCAGGAAAACCAGATACTTAAAGAGACCGCTGCCAAACTAGATCCTCCGGTGGTGGTAAGTGAAGATGAAATCGATAAATATATTCAAGAAAATAAACTTAAGAATAACCGGGCAGTCCGGGATGCAGTCTACGGTGCTCTGCTGGACGAGAAACTAACTGATAAATTTGATAAACAGCTTCCTGAAAGCGCGGAACATCGAGCAGTGCTGGCGATGTTCCTGGAAAGCCAGAGTCAAGTGAACAGCGTTTTGAATCGGATTGAGAAAGGGGAATCTTTCCACGATCTGGCGGAAGCACTCTCCCTGGATTCTACGACTAAAAATAAATCCGGTGACCTCGGCTGGGTGCCCAGGGGGGTTATCCCCACGGTCCTTTTCGAAGCCGATAACCTGATACTGGATGACCTGGTTTTCAATCCGGATACGAAGGTAAATGTTTTTACACAGGTTGAAGATAAAAACAAATCTAAAAGCATGGGCTGGTGGTTAATACAAATCGTGGAGATTAAAGAGGCAACCGCCTCCGCTACGGCTGCTACTCCCACCCCCACCCCAACTGCGACTGCTGACTCAGCCGGCGGCAAACAAATTAAAGTCAATGTCATGCTTCTGGGCAGTGAGGAAAAAGCTCTTGAAATGAAAAAACAACTTGAGCAAGGGGCTGATTTTGCCGAACTGGCCAAAGCCAATTCACTCTATGAAAAAGCCGCAGAAGATGGCGGAGCCCTGGGCTTCATTTCTAAAGGTACACTGGGTACAGCCGTAGACGCCGTACTCTTCCCCGAGGAATCTGCTTCAACACCTGCAGTGGGCGCTATTACGGGTCCTATTTCTGATGAAGACCGATCCACCCAGGGTGGTTTTTGGCTGGCTCAGGTTACCGGTATTGAAACCAAAGCCCTGGATGGGACTAACAGGTCTACTTTAGCCAATATCGCCAAACAGGAATGGAGAACCACTACCTGGACAGAAAATTCAAACAGAGTAGTTGATTTACTTGACCAGGAGAAAATAAATTACGCCACAACACAGGCGCTTAAACGTTTTGAGCAAAATTAGAAGACCTCAAGGTTTAGTATACAGGTGGCTGTCATGGAAAGGAAAAGTATAGGCATAGGCTTACTGGGTTTGGGGGTCATCAGCGGCCAGGTGGCCAAAGTACTGCGAGACAAAGCGGCAGTCCTGTCTGAATACATCGGATGCCCGCTGGAAATAAAAAAAATAAAAGTACTGCCTCAGGACCTGACCCGCCCGCTGGTCCATGAGTTAGGACGAGATTTGTTCACTACCGATGACCGCGAGTTTTTTGAAACTCCCGGTATGGATATTCTGGTAGAAGCGATTGGCGGAGAATACCCGGCTTTCGATTATCTCCGCAGAGGACTGGCCGGCGGAAAATTTGTGGTGACTGCCAATAAGGAAGTTATTTCCAAACACGGCCCTGAACTTTTTTCATTAGCCCAGGAGAAGGGTGTAAACCTGCGTTATGAAGCCAGTGTGGGCGGCGGCATCCCCCTGATCAGTCCTTTTTTGTTTGACCTGGTGGCTAACCGGATAAATGCCATCTATGCCATTATCAACGGCACTACCAATTACATACTGACTCGGATGGCCAACGAGGGACTAGATTTCCAGGTAGCCCTCAAAAATGCTCAGGAACTGGGTTACGCGGAAGCCAATCCCCGGGATGATATTGAAGGAATAGATGCCTCTTACAAACTGGCGATTCTGGCTTCACTGGCATTCCAAACCCGCGTTCATCCTTCCGAAATCCACCGCGAAGGCATTTCAAAGCTCAGCAGCCGCGATTTCCGTTATGCCCGGGAGTTGGGATTTGCCATCAAACTGCTGGCTATCGCCAAACAGGGTGTAGACGGCATTGAAGCCCGTGTCCACCCGGTTTTGATCTCCGAAGAGGCTTTGCTGGCTAAAGTAGACGGAGTTTTTAACGCCGTCATGGTGGAAGGCGACCTGGTTGGCAACGTTATGTTTTACGGACGCGGAGCCGGTCCCAACCCAACTTCCAGCGCAGTGGTGGCGGATGTGGTGGCAGCCGCCCAGGATATCCTTTTTAAGTCCGGGGCCAGGGTCAGGCAGGTGACCAGACCCAGGGTTATCAAACCAATTTCTGAAGTGGTTACGCGTTATTATTTACGCATGACCACCCCCGACCGGGCAGGTGTCATTACTCAGATCACCAAAGTACTGGGAGATAACAACATCAGTATTTCTGCCATGGTCCAGAAAGAGGCCGATAACCGGACCCAGTCTGCTGAAATCGTGATTATGACACATCCTTCCAGCGAGGCCGCTATGCAGAAAGCCCTCAGCGAGATGGCCCAATTACCGGTGGTCAGAGAGGTCAGTAATTTTCTGCGCGTAGAAGACTTATAAAAACATACTAACTGGGATTTTGTTCATGGTTTGAGATAAACCAGCCAACGAAACTTCACAGGCGGTGTTGCATGATTGATCAAGCAAAAATAAAAAAGGCCGTTGTCATGTTAATAGAGGCCATCGGTGAAGACCCCGGGCGAGAGGGACTGCGAGACACTCCCCGCAGAGTAGCCGAAATGTATGCCGAACTCTTCAACGGCATCGATAAAGACCCTAAAAGTGAGCTTAAAGTAGCTTTTGAAGAAGGCCACCGTGAAATGGTTATAGTACGCGATATTCCTTTTTATTCCATGTGTGAACACCATCTCCTGCCGTTTTACGGAGTAGCCCACGTCGGTTATATTCCCAATAAAGAAGGCCGGGTAGTAGGCGCCAGTAAACTGCCAAGGGTAGTGGAAGTAGTAGCCAAAAGGCCTCAACTGCAGGAAAGGCTGACCTCAGTTATCGCTGATTCCATCCTGGAAGCCTTAAAACCGGATGGGGTTGGAGTAGTGGTGCAGGCTGAACACCTGTGTATGGTGATGCGGGGTATTAAAAAACCCGGCAGTGCGCTGATTACCTCTGCTCTGCGCGGGACCTTCCGCAGTAAAAATGCCACCCGTAATGAGTTTTTTTCCTTGCTTCAGGGTAAATAATCTACTCGGGTGGTTCAAAACAAAAAAGGCGGAATCACCGCCTTTTTATGTTTTCGAGGGAAATCCCCTGTTCAGGGCTAACCCTGCAAATCCACCCGATCCTTATACTGAATTCCATTAATCTTTAACTTAATCGGATGAAGGAATGGGTTTGGCCTCCTGAGTTTGCATCGGTTTTCCGCAACAGATAATTTCGCCACCGCCGGCTTTGGTACATAATACTTCTGTGCCGCAAACTGCACAGCGATATCGCTTGCCTAATGCATTAGCCACTTGTTTATGCCTCCTCTCGCTTTATAGTATTATTTCTTAATTTCCATGGGCTGACCACAGCATACCAGAGTCCCATTGCCGCCCTTGGTGACAATAAACTCAGCACCGCATTTTTCACAGCGGTAGCGTTTTCCAACCACGTTTGCCATTCTGACTAGACCTCCTATGATTATTCCTCTAACTTTACCACAATTATAGTTATATCAAGGCACGCCTGTCAAAATTATTCACTGCCTAAAACTTTTTATTTTGCTGTTTATATCCCTGAATCAATCCTCATTTTTCCATATATTCCACCTAACCTGAATTATTAATCAGGTTTTGCAGGCTAATGTATCAGAATACTCGAATTTCCCCTGGTTTATTCGTGGAAAAACTGCCGTGCTTCCTCAGCCGGTTATCCGCCAGTTTCAGGCATAATCCGGTTAAAAAATTAGTTTCCTGAATTTCATTTTGCTTGTTGCTTATTTGCCGGCTATTCCATTATAATTTAATAAACTTATATGATACATCTGCCGGACGAGGCTGAGTGAGCGAAAGGACAGATAAAGCCCTTAATAGCTTCACTACTCATGATCAGGATGCAAATGCCGATTCTGATATGAAAGCCAGTTTGCCTCAGAAAAAGCCTCTCCAGTCGGGAAATACGGTACCACCTGCGGACTTTTCATCCATGACTCCCGAGATTCAAATCGGACTTTTGCGCCATGAACTCCAGGAAACTCGGGACAAATACATTCTGTTATATGATTATGCTCCCAACGGCTATGTCACCCTGGACTCTTCCGGCGTAATTTTGGAAATAAACCTTACCTTATGCGCCTGGCTGGGAATTGAAAAACGCGAACTTAAAGGCGTGGATTTTACGCCCTTTATTGCTCCCGATTTTCAAAACAAGTTTGAGAAACATCTGGAAGCTGTCTTCGCGGGAAAAATAAAACAACAATGTGAAATCCGCCTGAAAAAGAAAAATGGCAGTTTCATACCGGTCAGTTTCGAAAGCATCGCCATGCGAGATTCCCGCGGTTTCCTCAGCCAGTGCCATTGCACAGTTACCGATATCACCCATCTGCACAAGCAGATTGAAATAGACCGCATCCAAAAAACCGTCTCAGAAATATCCGGCCAGGCAATTCTGGTGGTGGACAAAAACCTGTTAATTACACAGTGGAACAATGCCGCGCAGGATATGTTCGGGTGGACAGAAGCGGAAATAGCGGGTGCCCAGGCTTCATCTCGTATTCGCACGAAAATCCTGGAACCCCTGATTAACAATGAAATGATGAAATCCCTGACAGAAACCGGCGACTGGACTGGGGATGTAGCCTGCCAGCGAAAAGATGGAACCAAATTTAAAACCCGGGTCGTGATATGTGTGATATGGGACAACACTGGCAGTTTCGGCGGGCTGGTAGCAGTTTTTGGACAACCGGTTCCGCCTCTAGAAAATGCCGGCAGTCACGGAGAAGCCGTCAACATGGAAAGCCTGATTCAGGAACGTACCCGCGATCTGGCTCATACCAACCAGTTGCTGAGGCAGGAGTTAAATATACACAAACAGGCCGCTCTGGCAGCCCGCGAGTCTGAAGGTAAAAATCGTGATCTGGTGGACAATATCAAGCTGGGTATCTTCCGTTGTACTCCCGGACTCCGTGGCCGCTTTATAGAAGTCAACAAAGCTCTTGAAGAGATTTCAGGTTATTCCAGAGATGAACTGCTCAATATTTGCGTGGGTGACTTAATCACCAGCAGTGGGGAATTTAAACCTTTTCAGAATGAAATCACCATTACTGACTGGAAAATCACCCATGAGTTGAATCTTAAAAGAAAAGATGGACTGATGGTGACAGTGGCCGTTACCATTGTAGCCATTCGTTTTGAGTCCGGCATAACACATTACTTCGATGCAATTCTGGAAGATATTACGGAAAGGAAGCAAGCCCAGCTTCAGATTCAACAAAGCTTGCAAAGACTTCAGAAAACCATTAAAGAAATAATCGAGGCTATGGCCTATATCGGAGAAGTACGCGACCCCTATACCGCCGGCCACCAGCGGCGCGTAGCCCAGCTCAGCCTGGACATAGGCAAGGCAATGGGTCTAAGCGACGAACAGTATGAGGGTTTGATGATGGCTGCATTTGTCCACGATATCGGCAAAATTCTGGTCCCAGCCGATATTCTGTCCAAACCCGGTAAACTGACCAAACCGGAGATAGATATGCTGAGAGACCACACGCGCATCGGCTACGAAATTTTAAAGACTATTGAGTTTCCATGGCCGATTGCCAAAATCGTACTTCAGCATCATGAGCGAATTGATGGTTCCGGTTATCCGCTGGGCCTGGCAGGTAACCAGATTATCCTGGAAGCCAGAATACTGGCCGTGGCCGATGTGGTGGAAGCCATGTCATCCCACCGTCCTTACCGCCCTGCCCTGGGAACGGATAAAGCCCTGGAAGAAATACAGCAGGGCCGCGGGACTATCTATGATAGTCAAGTGGTAGACACCTGCCTTAAAGTGTTCCACGAGCAGGGTTTTAGCCTGAATTAGTTCCTGTCCAGGCCTGGTTTCCGACCGTCCATTCCCAGTATTTTTTTAGGAATTCGGCTCAGAGCGTAAATACTCACAATTATTTTGGTTAACTTAAACAGTTGACTTGTGTTGTATCGTTTGTTTAAAATTAAGATAACACTGCGAGGAAAATCACACTCTTTTAGATTGCCGCCCGGGCTTGTGTAGCAGTGAATAGGAGATGGAGTGACAAGAATGGTTAACGGTTACGCAGGAAAACTTTTGTGGGTTGACCTTACCAAAAAGACTCTCACGGATGAAATATTGACCGAAAAATTTTGCCGTGACTATATCGGTGGTTACGGGATGGGTGCCAGGATTGTTTACACCCACCAGAAAGGCGGAGTTGATCCTCTGGGACCGGAGGCTGTCCTGGGTATAATGACCGGCGCTGCCACCGGCACTCCCTTCATTGGCGGCTCACGCTATGTGGCAATTGGGAAATCACCTCTCACCGGCGGTTGGGGTGATGCTAACTCAGGCGGCGTCTTTGGGCCGCACATGAAATTCGCGGGTTATGACGGAGTCTTTTTCAAGGGCATTTCCGCCAAACCGGTGTATATTCTAATCGATAACGGTAAAGCCCAAATTAAAGATGCCTCCCATATCTGGGGTAAGGATACTTTTGATACTGAAGACATTTTGCTCGCCGAACTGGGCAAAGATACTGAAGTTTGCTGCATCGGCCCGGCCGGCGAAAAACTGTCTTTGATTGCCGCAGTTATGAATAACAAAGGGCGCGCCGCCGGACGTTCCGGGCTGGGTGCCGTGATGGGTTCTAAAAAAGTAAAAGCCATTGCCGTTAAAGGCAAGATGGCCATACCCATGTTCGATGCCGAAAAAGCCAAAGAGTACCGTAAAGAATATCTGTCTCAATTAACCGGCCATGTCGGTCTCTTAAGAGAATTCGGTACTCCGGGTATCATGGCCATGATGGCCAAATTTGGTGATTCCCCAGTCAAGAACTGGGCTTCCACCGCTTTAATCGATTTCCCCAACGTGGACCTGATATCAGATAAAAACGTGATCGCAGAGCAGACCAAAAGATATGCCTGTTATATGTGCCCCATTGCCTGCGGCGGCCATATGAAAGCTTATAAGGGAGAGAAGTTCTCCTACGAAGATGGCTCTCACAAGCCTGAATATGAAACTCTGGCTTTGTTCGGCTCCAACCTGCTGAACTACAATTTGAATTCCATTATTAAAGCCAATGATATCTGCAACCGGGCCGGGCTGGATACCATCGGAGCCGGCAGCGTCATTGGTTTCACAATCGATTGCTACGAGAACGGCATCATCACCAAAGAGGACACCGGTGGACTGGCAATGAACTGGGGGAATGCCGAGGCTATAGTTGAAATGACGGAAAAACTGGCCAAACGCGAAGGTTTCGGTAACATCATCGCGGAAGGCGTGATGAGAGCTGCCGCCAAAATCGGCAAGGGTGCTGACAAACTGGCTCAGCACATCGGCGGTTGTGAATATCCGGCCCACGATGCCAAATTCGGTTTCCACTGGGCAATCACATACCGAATGGATCCCACTCCCGGACGCCACACCCAGGGCGATCCCGGCGGGCCCAAATTCCCCATCG
>DATIKD010000123.1:0-2717 GCA_035477965.1 Dehalococcoidales bacterium
ATCCTGGGATCAAGCCATCCGTATGAAAGGTCAACTATCAGATTAGCCATCAAAGTAACTATCCCGCCTACCAGAAGAGTGGCCTGCACCACCGGATAATCCTGAGAGAAAAGCGCTTCAACCGCCAGCCGTCCCATGCCAGGGATGCTGAAGACAGTCTCGATGACTACTGAACCGCCTACAATAGCGGCCAGGCTCATGCCTTTTAAAGTGACTACCGGCAGAAGTCCGTTTTTCAGGGCGTGACCGATAATGACCCTTTGTTCTTGCAATCCTTTGGCCCAGGCTGTACGAATATAGTCCTGCCGCATTACCTCCAGCATGCTGGAGCGGGTCAGGCGGACGCTGGTGGCGATCGGAGAGGTGGCCAGCACAAACACCGGCAGGATGATTTCTTTGGTGTTTAACCAGAAGTCTTTAAAGGGTGAAGTATAGCCGAAGATCGGCAGCCAGTCCAGTCTTAACCCAAACAAATATATCAAAAGTATACCCAGCCAGAAAGCAGGTATGGTCAGGCCCAGATTACCCAAAAAAGTCAATAAACTATCCAGCCAGGTGCCTCTTCTGACGGCCGAAATAACTCCCAGCGGAATTCCGACCACGATGCCCAGGATAAAAGCCAGACCTCCGATGTGCAGAGTTATCGGCAATCTCCTGATCACATCGTCAGCCACTTCTCCGCGGTGGATGATAGAAATACCCAGGTCACCCTGGACTATTCCCAGCATCCAGTCGAAATACTGCACAACCATAGGACGGTCAAGTCCCAGATCCTGCCGCATCCTCTCCACTTGTTCAAATGTTATTTCCTCCACATCGGTACGTGAAAGGAACATCAGAATAGGGTCACCCGGCAAAAGCCGGACCATCAGGAACACGATGATAGTCACAATTAGCAACACCAGCAGCATCTGCAGGACTCGGCGTATTATATACGTAGTCATATTACCTTCCTAAGAACCAACTCTCCGGCGGCAGACTTAACATCTACCGCCGGATATTGTAATTGTTTATAGCAAATGTTACCGTGCGCTGGGTTCCATCCATGCCAAATCTGAAATGAAGGCTAAGCGTCCGATAATTTCACCACCCGGATCATGAACACCTTTTTGGTAGAATGAAGTAACAATTTCTTCTACATATGGTATATACATTAAATCATCTTCCATAAGCTTCAATACAGCTCGAAACAGTTGCGGGTCAAATTCCTTTGAATTCAGAGTAGCGTTCACTGCTTCTGTGAAACCAGCCGGAGTTTTGACGCTGGGGAAACTCATGGCGCCGAAATAGAAATTGAAAAAGGTATTAAAGTTATCGAAGCTGGCCAAGCCGTGGGCCATCAGAGAATTCTTCCAGCCGCCATAGCGCATTTCATCATATTTCCCCGCTTCCGGAAATTCGGGAGTGGCACGAATGCCGACATCAGTCAGCATCTTGGCGACGGCGGTGGTATAATCACGGCTGATAACCCGCAAAAAAGTGTGAATTGAAGTCTGGAAACCGTTCGGATATCCCGCTTCGGCCAGCAGTTGTTTGGCTTTAGCCGGGTTGAACTCATGCTTAACCAGATTAGGGAGAACTGCCACTTCAAAACCGGGGTAAGCCTGGTAGGCCGGCTTCATCAAGCCGAATCCGAGTCCTTTGGCCAGAGCTTCGCGGTTAATAGCGTGGGAAGCGGCTTGCCGGACTTTAAGATTTGACCAGGGAGAATCTGCATTTTTACTATCCGGAATCAGAACAAAGGTACCACCCGGTTCCGCCCAGTATTTATAATTCAGATCCAGCAATTCCCGAGCTGTCAGACCGCTGATATCCAGTCTATGAAGGTCTCCTTTCAGGAAGGCCAGTTTACGGACGGTTTCATCTGCAATTACATCAAACTGCAACCCATCCAGGTAGGGCTTGCCAGGGTCCCAATAGTTGGGATTTCTCTTGAAAAAGAGCCTGGCATCGCGATCATATTGAACAAAAATGAACGGGCCGGTACCTATCGGATTTAGTCTTGTCCAGGCCAATCCGTTCCTCTCCGAAGAAGTAGGAGAAATGATGCTGAATGTTCCCGAGGACAGAGTGGTTAAGGAGGTATTTTGATAGCCGGTTAGATTGATGCGTATGGTATGTTCTCCCAGGACATCTACCGATGTGTAATTAGGTGCTCTTCTGGCTTCGATGACCCGGTCGTAATTCCATTTCACCGCGGCGGCATTGAAATCAGTCCCATCATGGAATTTGACGCCCTTTCTGAGTTGAAAGGTTATAGATTTGCCGTCTCCCGCGATATCCCAACTGGTAGCCAGTAAGGGTTCAACGAAGCCTCCCCTTTTAACCCTGATCAGTCTCTCGAGAGAATGAATAGCCAGGGCCTGGGCGTCAGGGGCGGCTTCTATCGGATAACCCAGGGGAGTAGCCGGACCGACTCGCAGGGCTTGTTTGAAAGTACCTCCATACTGTGGTTGGACAGGAGTCGCAGTGGGCCTTGGAGTAGACATTGTAACCGGAGGTGTTGCGGTGGTAACTGCCGGAGCTGTTGGCGTTGTGGTCCTGGCTGGAGTAGTGGTTGTGGTGGCCGGAGCGGTGGTTTGTGGAGCGGTGGTTTGAGGAGCGGTGGTGGCAGGTGTAGTTGCAGGCGTACCCCCGCAGGCTGTGAGTATCATGCAGAGTGTAATAACAATTCCTAAAACAATCAATGTTCTTTTCATAGCGCTCGACCTCTCTCC
>DATIKD010000124.1:0-1788 GCA_035477965.1 Dehalococcoidales bacterium
CTAACAATGGATGCATTGATGAAGGCTCTGAACAGTAATTTTGCCGGCGCACGCGGAGAAGAAATTAGACAGATGTGTCTGGCCGTGCCCAAATTCGGCAATGATAATGATGAAGCGGATGAGATGGTGCGGGAGGTGGGGAAGTTTTCCGGCAGTGTCATAATGTCCTACCTGAATCCTTTTGGGGTACCGTGTAAAATATCCCGTGAAGGCCTTTCCTGGCATTATTTTGGAGGTCTGGGGGTGGGTGCCTTGCCCAATGGTCGCCAATCCAAAGAACCGCTGAATGACGGTTCGATTTCGCCGATGCGCGGGATGGATAAACTGGGGCCCACCGGAGTCATCAGATCAGTTCTGAAAGCCGGTTTTAAAGAGTCTTATGCCTCCTGTCTGAACCAGAAATTTTCCGGTAGCATGATGCAAAGCCCGCAGAGCCGGGAAAAACTGGCCATTCTGACCGATACCTTTTTCCGCAACGGAGGACAGCATATCCAGTTCAATCTGGTGGATACGGAAGAACTGCTGGATGCCAAAGCCCATCCTGAAAAGCACCGCGACCTGGTGGTCAGAGTGGGGGGATTCAGCGCCTATTTCGTGATGCTTTCTCCGGAAATTCAGGATGATATTATCTATCGCAGCACCCAGGGCTGCTGAAAGTACACAGGGTAAGGTGACCTGAAGAAGATAATAATCAGGCAGTAAAAAGGTTGCGAAGAGTCTCCTCGGCTTTTGGGGATCACGTGGCACGGGGGACGATTGCCCGCTGCGGGTTGAATATTGATCTGTGCCAATGGGCTGTCAGCCTCACGGGAATAAGCCTCCGTTGGTGTCAGACAAGTCTTGTCTTAACAGGCATTTGAATCCATCCCGGAATCCAGCCGCCTGCTTTTTACTCCGCAAAAAAAGAAAGTCAAGTTTAAGAGGCGGGAGCCGTAAAGATCAAATCAGTCCATCTGGATACTATAAGACTGCCAGTGTGTGGATATAACAAGTTTTGTTGGCATTGAAGAGGTTAATTCTTCTCTTTCTTTGGCAAACTTTATAAATCCAGTTTGAAACCACTAAATAGAGCGGCCGATCCTGTAGCCGTCGCTGATTGCACCCGCTATCAAATTGGGCTGTGCACAGTCGCCGGCAGTATAAATCTCCGGTATTATCCCTTCCAGGCTTTTGATCAGGGAAGTGTCGGGTTGGAGCGGCAGTGCCGCGATGATGCTATCGCCCTTGAGTGTTTGGTTATAGCCTTCCGGCATGAGTACGACCAGTCCTTTGTCATTGATTTCTACATACTTCTTTATTCCGCTGATCAGTTTTACGCCTTTTTCTCTGAACCAGGCGAAAAGTTGTAACTTTAGATGGTTGACCATCCCCTCTCCCATGACTTCAGCGGTGTCCGCGATGGTGACCTCCCTGCCGCGTTTGACCAGGAATTCAGCCAGTTCGCAGCCTTGAATTCCACCCCCAATTATCACCACCTTTTTCCCGAGAGGCATCCATAGTCTGGTCAACTTGTTGATCGCAGCCGGTCCCAGGAATTGCAAGAGGAATTTGAGCTGATGGTGCAATTGCTCGCTGCTGACTACCTTGCGGTTCTCGATACCCGGGATGGTCGGGATAACTGGAATTCCACCGTTTGCCAGTACTACTATATCAGGATTCAGTTCAAGGATACCCGCCTTATCAGCTTCCCGTCCCAGACGGATATCCACTCCCTGTTTTTCAAGTTGTCTTTGCATATAGCGAGTTATCGCTGGTAAATCTTCTATTTCGAGACCTTTTACAACTGCC
>DATIKD010000125.1:0-2516 GCA_035477965.1 Dehalococcoidales bacterium
CGGCTAATTTACAATCAAGGGTGCCTGAGTTTATGAGCTCAAGTATCGATAGTCCCCTTTTATTTTGGGCTAAACCCTGGTTTGTCCACCATCTGGAATATAACATCTTCGCCTCTGTTTGTGGCCTGGTTGAGCTGCCTGAAGATCAAAAATTGAAAAACCGGATGAAGTTCCGATTTATTGTACCCTGCTCTTTTTATGGTCCAGATAGTCCACAATCAGATATTTTCCCAGTTCACCGGGTGCGGTAAAGAAAACCCGGCCGTGGTTTATACGTGACATCCGGTCCACAAAGAAGTTTGAATAATCGTGGCTGGGCAGCATGAAAGTATTGATTTCAATCCCAATCCGCGTGCAGTTCTTAACCTCTTTTAAAGTCAGTTCAAAGCAACGCCGGCTGGTGGGAATTTGAAAATATACCTGTCCGTTTTCTATATGAGCGGTGGGCTGGCCATCGGAAATCAGGATAATTTGCTTGTTGGCGCTGCGGTCTTTTTCCATAAGTTTACGGGCCAGGATGAAACCATGCTGCATATTGGTGTGCGGGGAAAAGTCTTGCCATCCGATGTATGCCAGTTCCTCGGTTGTCATGCGGCGGGCTACGCTGTTAAAACCCAGGATGTGCAGGCTGTCTTTAGGAAATTTACTGCTTATTAAGGAATTGAGCGCCATGGAGACAATTTTAGCCGCCTCAAAATTGCCGCCCATGCGCATCGAGAGGCTCATGTCCAGCATTAAAACTGTGGCTGAACGAGTGGTCTGTTCCTCTCTGAAAACTTCAAAATCGGCGGGATCCAGTTTAACCGGAATCTGCGCCTTGCGCAAAAGAGCATTGGAAATAGTTTTTTCGATGTGCAGGTCGAAATCATCTCCGAACTCGTATTTTTTGGTTTCATCGATTCTATCACCACCGCTGCCCCGCTGTTTAATGTTGTGCTGGCCAAGCCGGTCTTTCTTTAAACGGGAGAATACCGAACTGAGCGCCTTCTCTCCAATTTTGCGCATTCCGCGGGGAGTTAAAGCGAATTTCTGATCCTCACGCCGGATATAGCCGGCTTCCTCCAACAGTTTGGTAATGGAATTTATGGCATCCAGGTCTTCGGCAGAAGGCTCACCCAGCAGTTCACTGACCAGCTCGCGGTCAATATTTTCCGGAGACTGGTCAAACTGAGAACCGGTGATTTGGTCTTCCAGCTTGTCCATTTTATGCATCTGTTCCATTAACTTCATGGCTTCATCAAAAGATAAAGCCTCATCACCGGAAAACTGGTACTGGATTCCCGGGAAAAAGTCCGGGTCTAATGCCTGCAGGTTGGAACTCAGCTTGTCCATTTCATCCCGGGTAGCTTTGTCCAGCATCGAATCCATCATTTCCAGCAAGGATTTACGCTGCTCTTCCGAGAGGCTGTTGAGTAACGATTGGGCCTGCGCAATTTGCTGCTGCAGGCGCTGCATCAGTTCATCCAGGTCTTTTGGCGGGTCCGGCCCAAAGAAATGCCCGAAACGCTGCATGAACTGATCAAAATCAGGTTCCTCTCCGCGCAAGCGCTGTTCCAGCATCCGGTTCAAAGCCTTCAGCATTTCTCTCATTTCGGCCAGAGCGGCAGGATCAAGGTTCTTAATATTCTGGCTGATTTCGCGGGCATAGGTATCCATCGTTCGCTTTTTAAGCTTTTCAATCAGTTCTTTAAACTTGCGCCGTGCCTCTTCATCCATAAAATCATACTTGTTAAGCTCTTTGACCTTGCCGCCAATATCCTGAGGCAGGTTGTCCAGTTTCTCCAGATTATGGGCCGCTTTTTCTTTGGCCACCTGTACCATTTTCTGAATGGTCTCAGGGGATAGTTCGCCGCTTCCCTGGCTGGCTTTTTGGGCTTTTTGCTCAATTTCTTCAGTTTTTTTGCTGATTCCGGCTCTTTCGGTTTGCAGGATGTCTTCCAGCTCTTTGCCTATATCGTCCATAATCGAATCCAGACTGAAACGCTTGAGTTGATTCTGCTTTCTTTCCTGCAAGCGGCGCAACATTTCTTTTAGCGAAGGCAACTGGCGATTATGTTTATCCCTCAGACGCGAATTTTGCATCCGCCAGAGAGCCTCGGACAGATTGCCATCCGCCATCAGCCTGCGGCTTAATTCGTCCATTAGCTTTTCCTGATTAAAAGCAAATGGTTCACTACCGTCCCATTTAAAAAACCGATACGTCCCCATCACTTGGTCCCATAAACAAATTTCCCGGGCAGAATAGTTTTACTCAGACGCTTGTTAAGATAAAGTCCTTCAAGAATAAATTCCAGCGCCGAAGCCGTAATATCCACACTTTGGTTTTCACCCAAAGTCTTGAAAGAACGTTCGATGCCGGGCAATTTTTTCAACATATCCACATAAAACTGGCTGTGCAGCATATCGGAAACTTCAACATTCAAACCCTGGTGAAAAACCTCCACTACCGGTTCAAGCGCATTTAGTGAGCAATAGTGATTAAATACTTTCTGGATAGCCCTCTGTATCAAATTATC
>DATIKD010000126.1:0-2387 GCA_035477965.1 Dehalococcoidales bacterium
AATAAGGATACTGTGGCAGAGCAAAAACAATCTTCAATTGAACAGCGGGTCCTCGAATTCATCCGCCGGCAGGCGCTGACCGGAACCGGGCAAACCATATTGGTGGCGGTCTCCGGCGGGGCGGATTCAGTCTGCCTTCTGCATCTCCTGCAGCGGCTTCAGCCGGCACTGCGGATCAATTTGCAGGTAGCCCATTTTGATCATCAGTTGCGAGGTGCGGAGTCCACTTCCGATGCTCAATTTGTGGAAGATCTGGCCCACCAGATGGGTTTGCCCTTTATCCTGAAAAGGGAGGATGTTCTGGCTTACCAGGCGGAACGGCGGATCAATCTGGAGGAAGCCGCCCGCGAAGCCCGCTACACCTTTTTGGGGGAGATTGCCAGGCTTACGGGGGCTGCTGCCGTGGCGGTTGGCCATAATCAGAATGATCAGGTGGAAACAATCTTGATGCACCTTATCCGGGGCAGCGGCACACAGGGTCTGCAGGGTCTGCGGCCCCGCCACACTCTGCAATTCTCCGGACAGGCAGTATATATTATTCGTCCCCTTTTAGATATTGCGCGAGCCGAAACGGAGGAATATTGCCGGGCTTACAATCTCTCTTACCGGCAGGATTCTTCCAATCTTTCGCTGGCTCTGCTGCGCAACCGGATCAGGCTGGAATTGCTGCCTTTGCTTTCAAATTATAATCCGGATATTGCCGGCGCGCTTTTACGAATAAGCCGGATCGCCCGGGATGAATCTCATTATTTGGAGGCGGAGGCGGCCAGGTTGTGGCATCAGGTCAGCGTCCGCCGGGGTGACAACATAGTTCTGGATAAAGCCGTTTTTCTGAATTTGGCCCCGGCTATGCAGCGTCAACTGGTGCGCCGGGCGGTGGCCGAACTGCGGAGCAATCTAAAAGACATTGAAACGCGCCACATTGAAGCGGTGATGAATTTCCTGACCAGGCCGGCCGGGCGTAAATTGCATTTGCCTGAAAATATCCTTTTCAGTACTGAATATGACCGTTATATTCTGGGCCGGGATATTCAGGCCCTGGTGCCTTTTCCGGAACTGATTTTGGAATCCCCCTTAAAGGTGCCGGGGCAGACCGGTCTGCCGGGATGGCAGGTGGAAGCTGAAATAGTGCCTTACGCGGATTTCTCGGCTGATCCGGAAAGCCGGCAGAACTGGCAAAATGATGGTTTTACGGCCAATTTTGATGCGGATGCTGTGGGCGATAACCTGACCATCCGCACTCTCCGTCCGGGGGATGTTTTTCAGCCGCTGGGGTTAAACCGGAAGAAGAAAGTTGCCCGCTTTATGCTGGATGCCAGAATACCTCTGGACTGGCGTGCACGCGTGCCCTTAATCTGTAATCCGCGGCAGATAATCTGGGTGGCGGGCTGGCGGATTGATGAGCGGGTTAAAGTGACATCCTCCACCCGTTCCATCCTGCGGATGCGGTTGGTTAAGCCACCCGGCCCGGTATTTTAAGGCTTCTCTGTACTATCACCCCGGATTTATCACGCCGCTTTTGATCAAACCGGACAGTCCGGCGGGTTAGTCTAGTCTTGCACAAAAATGTGGTTTTACCCTGCCTGGACATTCGGATAAAACAAACTTATACGTTCGTCCACTTGACATGTCGTGGTATAATTGTATTACAACGTGTTCGGTATCCAGGTCAGTCGCATATGTTTGTTGCCCTGTGGCGCGAGTGGTGATTTTCGGTAAGGTTAGACATGGGGACCATAGACTGTACCGGAATCCAGAGACACAGATAAGAGAGGAGGTACAGTCGAAAATGGCCCTGGTGGAAAAATCTCTGCGCTGCCGCGATTGCGGACAGGAATTTATGTTCACGGTGGGTGAACAGGAGTTTTATGCCTCCCACGGTTTGCAGAATGATCCCAGCCGCTGTCCAACTTGCCGGATGGCTCGCCGCCGCACCCGCAGCGGTGGAGCAGAAGAGGGCAGGCCCAGAAAGATGCATGCCGTAACCTGTGCCGAATGCGGATCGGCTACCCAGGTCCCCTTCGAACCTTCCGAAGGGCGTCCGGTGTTTTGCCGCGATTGTTATTCGAAACAGAAAAGACCGATTTAGACATTCCCGAAATCAATCAGATATAATTGAAGAGTGAATGTAGGTATCTGCACCGTCAAGTTGCGCTTGCCGGATAACCTCTCGCTGAAAGGGAAAAGACAGGTCGTCAAGTCGCTCACCGCGCGCTTGAAAAACAAATTCAACATCTCCGTAGCCGAAGTTGAAGATAATGATCTGTGGCAACTGGCCACCATCGGCATTTGTTTCATCAGCAATGACCAGCGTTTTACCAATGAGGTCCTCTCCAAAGCGGTAGATATGGTTGTCCAGAATCAGGGCGACTACGAGATGCTTGACT
>DATIKD010000127.1:0-10423 GCA_035477965.1 Dehalococcoidales bacterium
CATGCCTCAACGACCCCATCCCCTCCGGATTCTTCGCCCCGAACGGGTATAAAGGCAGGCGTCCAAAAGCCCTCCGTCGTTGTCATCCTGGAAGCCTCGATTGGCGAGGCTGAAGGATCTGGACTCCTTCCGTCGTTGTCATCCTGGAAGCCTCGATTGGCGAGGCTGAAGGATCTGGACGAGGGGCGGCAAAGCCTGGAAACATGCCTCAACGACCCCATCCCCTCCGGATTCTTCGCCCCGATCGAGCAAAAAGGTGTTCTCGGGGCTCCAGAACGACAAGCAGTGTTAAAAAGTATTTTTTTCTTCCCTTCGTTGTACCTGGTCTTTCGCTTGGAGAGATTTAGTTCCGCCGGTAAACCAAACGCCGGCTGAAAATAAAGAATAGCGGTCCCAGAATGACCAGCAAAGCCGGATACACAAACAGCGCCGCCAGATTGTTAAAGCCGGAGCCGGAAGCCAGTGTAGAGATGATGCTGACAGGCGATAAATCCAGGAAATAACTCCCAGTTACTACCACTACCAGAATTAGTGAATAAATAAACTGTGAACGCTCCCTGTCTTTAAAATAAAGGGCGGTAAAGGCGGCAATAAAAGCAATTACTGCCGCGGACATCACCGCCATCAGAATAACCATCAGAGGATTATCTATTATAGTCCCATTAAATCTCAGTAATACTACCCATAAAACCACCTGTCCCAGGGCGGTAAACACCGCCGCTGCCAGTTTGGCGTTGAAAATTTGGCTTATCGAAATCGGAGAAGCTAAAAGAGTTTCAAAGGTTTTATTCTGAAATTCTTCGGAAATAGTATCAATGATGATACTGCCTGTTATCAAGGCCGGAAACAACATTAATATAGGTATTATTAATGTATATAAGAACTCATACGAATTACCCGGTTTCCCGCCCAAATTGGCATAATTGACCTTAATGCCGTTAGCTGCCCTTAAATAATTCTCAAACTTTTTTAACGGTTCCTGCAGCATCATTAAGACTACAGTCTGGCTGGTGTCCAGTGCCGGTAAAATCAACTGCATGTCCACCACGCCTGATCTGGCGACCGGAATCAGCATGACGGCATCCAACCGGCCGGAACTGAAGGCTTCTCTGGCGGCCGGCATATCAGGGTACATATTGACGCGGATGCCATTTTCAGCCAAATAGTTGATCATCGGCGTGGGACTCTCGTGAACAAGACCAACACGGATCCGGGCATTGGTATTCTGGCTGATGGAAGAAGGATCATAAAAAGCCATAATGCCGGTTAACAGAATGGTAGATAACGATGCAATGACAAACTGAATCATAATGGCAAACATGATGGTCTTTTCACGTGTAATGGCCGTCAGTTCCCGTTTGAGCAGTATCCAAAACTTTTTCACCGGATTGCTCCCGTTATGTAAAGTACTGCAAAATTATAGATGGAATGGGCCACCGTTCCACTCAGGATTCCCAGGATATAAGCGCGTTTGACTTTAAAAGATGCAATATAACTAAGCAGGAGAGTTGTTATAAAATGCAATACCAGAGGTACTACCAGCATCCAGCCGCCTTTTAAGCCTGAGCCCAGAAAGATGGCCGCCGGACCGGAATCAGCCCCGATACTGGCCGCCAGCAGGACCAGCAACTTCTCACCTGCCCAAAAACCCAGGGCGGATAGCCCCGCCAGAACCACAATCTGTTTAAGGCCGGCAATAGTCCGAAAGCGGATTAAGGCATAAATACCGGCCGATTTGGCTATTTCTTCGATTACGATTGAGACCACCATTAGCACCAGCAAAATAGCCTGGACCGGCAAATTGGAGACTATGACAATAGCCACCAGTTGGGCGGCAAAAACCATGGGAATCAAGAGGATGCTCAAAATGAAAATAGAATAATTAAGGTGCTGCTTGTTTATAGCTAAATATATCGCTTCTACCGCTTTAATCCGCAACGGTTTAAATCCCATCAGAAATTCTTCTGTAAAGACCTGCCGGCCAATATACATGGCCAGAAAGAAAACTAAATATAACGGGATGGTACCGATCAAGTACTGGCCAAGGGTGAAAGACTCACCGCGGAACATTTGCACCGCCAGCGTTAAGGGGGAGGCATAGCTCAAATTACTTACTCCTGCGAACATGGCCGGAACAACCAGATAGACAGTAATTACAGAAAGCGCCAGCACGGAAAAAAAAGTCTGGTCTTTAAAGGTGCGGTAGGTCAGTGCCACCATCAGGTAGATGGCAAAAACAAAAAGCATCACCGGCAGGAAAATGGCTAAAGCCAGAAAAACGTTGCCTCCCAGAATGATAGTGACACCCGTGATTGCCAGCAGTGAATAAATATAATAAGGCAGCATTTTGCCAAAAATAACCTGCAGTCGAGTCACCGGCGAAGACAGGAGAATCACCAGCTTGCGGTTGGTCTTTTCCTCCGTAAAACTGCTGGTAAAAAAGACACTGATAAAAAACATGGGTATGACGTAGAGAAATGCCAGTATGACTTGTGCCAGCGGCATGGGCGGAGTCATCAACGAGGGTATAATGATTTCATTTTCTGAAGTAAACTGGGCTTTGAATTCCGGCAATTGACCTCCGGTCTGCCATTTTTCCAGTTGACTGCTGACGGCTGCATCATAAATACTGGTTCCGGTGAATGGTTCAGATACTCCGGAATTGGTTTCTCCTGGCGCAGCATTTATGGAGGGGTAATTTTCCGATGATTCAGATACTCCGTTGACAGACTGGTCAAATGGAAGAATATTTTCCTCCGCCATCGCATCAGAGGTGTCAGGTGAACGCAAATCAGATGAAAAAGCTTCAGCCAGCCTGCCCTCTGTTTCCAATTCCGGTGAATCCGGATAAGAAATTACTATCCTTAACGGGAATGCTTTATCCAAAGTGTATTGAGCGGCAATCCGGTTCAGTTCGCGATTTTCCAGGTATTTCTTCAAAGACCCGGCGGCATACTGCGAACGATCGTCATTGCGCATCAGCACCGTATTACCGTACAGGTACAGGTCTATCTTCTTATTGGCCAGTTGCTGCCTGCCGGTTTCCTGATCAAGCACGATTGCCTTAAAACGGGCATCTCCGATAATTAGGCTTCCGGACTCAATTCCTATGGTATAAATACCCTTGCTGAAGCTAAAGTCCTGGTGATAGATTGTGAAAGAGAGGACTATGGCCAGCAGAATAACCGGTAGTATTACAACTCTGGATTTGCCTCCGAAGCGGGAGCGCAGGCGCAGGACTTCCCATTTGGCGATGGTTAAAATTGTTCTCATAATAATTATAAATTAACGGAGAATTCCAAAATGTCCATCATAAAATTATCATCTCTTTCCAAAATATATGACCGCTTCAGCGCGGTCAATGGTGTTAACATCCAGATCGAAAGGGGAGAAATACTGGGTTTAATCGGACATAACGGAGCGGGTAAAACCACCACACTCAAGATGATGGTCGGGTTACTGACTCCCACTACCGGTACTGTTGAAATCATGGGGCAAAAACTGTCCGGCGACAGTTCAGCCATAAAGAGAATAATCGGTTATTTACCGGAGGAAAGTCCCCTTTATGAAAACCTGACGGTCCAGCAATACCTGCTGTTTTTTGCCGAACTCTATCAGGTCCCGCGCAAGGAGGCCGAGAAACGGATCGATGAGCTTTTGGAATCACTCAATTTCTCGGGTAAGACCAAATATACCGGGGAATTATCCAAGGGCATGAAACGCAAAGTAGCCATTGCCCGCTGTCTTTTGCATAATCCTTCAATTCTGGTGCTGGATGAACCCAATTCCGGATTAGACCCCTTGACTTCATATTTTATTATAGAATACTTGAAGAAACTCAACTCTCAGGGCAAGACCATTGTCTTGAGTGCGCATAATCTGTACCACATTGAATATATCTGTCATCGTGTGGCCATTATGAAGAACGGGCAGATTTATCTGTGTGATACCATGGATTCCATCCGCCGGAATCTTGGCAAGCGCGAATATGTGGTTACTTTTAAGACTGAAGCCAGGCTGGACTATCCCAGGCAAGCTGAAAACTACGTCTTCAAAACTGAAAACGTTTCCGAGATAGCTTCTTTGTTGCAGACTATCTCGGATGAAAACTGGGCTTTGATCGACCTTTCGGTTAACCAGTCCGCCCTGGAAGACATGTATGTCAAATTGATGCAGGACAAGGGCGAAAAAGCTCTGGTTTGCTCGTCTGAAAACTGAAGCCGGGTGTGACGGAGCGGCCCAGGATAAACTCCAAAAGTTGGTTTTGTCAGGTCGCTATTTTGTGTCACTGCTGTCCAAAATATTCTTTATCGTCTGATGAAAGAAGTCCGGAACCCCTTCCGGCAAGGGTCTGGGGATATGCCCCAGCTATAAAATTCCCCCAGGATTGGGGGACAGGGGGTTGATGATAGTTTTATAAAGAACGCTCGGAATTTCAGGCCTTCCTTATTTTCCTCGTGCCTGGTTTAGCTTTGTTCTTAAAACTTATTTTGGACAAGAGTGTTATTGAACATAAAAGAAGCAAATAACTATGTCAGCCGACCTTATTCTGGAAAATGCGGATATCGTCACCTGTAATCCACTGCAGCCCAAGGCGGAAGCTCTGGCGATAAAAGGCGGGTATATTCTGCGGGTTGGGACACAAACGCAGATTTCCGCCTTGAGTACGGCCGGGACCAGGATAATCAACTGCCAGGGCGCAACGCTGGTACCAGGCTTCAATGACGCTCATTACCATTATTTCGCCACCCTGCGCCGGCAACTCAGCCTGGATCTGAGTCCGGCAACTGTCCGCTCAATCCAGGACATACAATCCGCCATCCGTGACAAAATTCCTCATCTTAAGCCTGGAAGCTGGATAACCGGAACTGGTTATAACGAGTTTTACCTGACCGATAAAAGGCACCCCAACTGCCGCGACCTGGATGCTGCAGCGCCGGAAAACCCGGTGATTATTATTCACCGCTCTCTGCATGCCTGTGTTTTGAACTCGACCGCACTGCGTCTGGTGGGTATTTCCAGTGAAAGTGAAGAACCTCCGGGCGGCCTGATCGACCGCTTCCTGGATAGCGGCGAACCCAATGGTCTGCTCTTTGAAATGCTTGACTGGGTTCAGACGCGAATACATTCTCCGTTGTCCAGTAATGAATTCTTAGCGGGTGTTGAAGAAGTCAACCGGCGCAACCTGGAGATGGGCATTACCTCTTTCACTGATGCCACCGTAACCAACGACCGGAAGCAATACCATTCCTTTTATGAACTAGTGGGAAGTGGAAAAATTAAGAGCCGGGTCAATTTGATGCTGGGATTTGAGCATATGGCAGAGGCCATTGAAATCCATAAAGAGATAAAACAAGGTACCCGTTTGATCAAAACCGGCTGTCTTAAAATTGTTATTTCCAACGCTACCGGCAGGATGAGGCCGCAACAAACTGAACTGAACCGAATGGTACTTGAAGCTAACCAGCATGGTTTTCAGGTAGCTGTCCATGCAGTGGAAAAGGAGGCAGTGGAAGCGACTGCAACGGCACTGGAATATGCCCGCCGCAACCTGCGGGGTATCGAACTGCGCAACCGGTTGGAACACTGCTCGGAATGCCCGCAGGAACTGGCAGTCCGTTTGTCAAAACTCCGGGCCGTAGTCGTTACTCAGCCCTCTTTTCTCTATTACCAGGGTGAAAGATACCTGAGCGAGATAGATGTACAAACACAGGCCTATCTTTATCCTTTCAAGTCTCTCATTGAAGCTGGCGTCAAAGTGGCCGGCAGTTCTGATTCGCCCGTGGTTTCCGGCCATCCGCTAACCGGCATACACAGCGCCGTCAACCGCCTGGCGGAGTCGGGACAGGCTTTACTGCCATCCGAACGTCTTTCACCCGTCACCGCCCTGGAGATGTTTACGGTTAATGCCGCCTTTGCCAGTTTTGAAGAAACAGTAAAAGGTACTCTTTTTGACGGACAACTGGCGGATATGGTACTTCTTAGCGATAATCCGCTGTCCTGCCATCCCGAAAAGATAAAAGAGATAAAGGTGTTAAAAACCCTCATCGGGGGGAAAATCCTCTGGGAACAATAGGCGGCTTGGAAGCCTCCAGCGGCAGCGGCTGAATGAGCTGAAGAGGGTCAGTCTCCGGCAGAAATACTTACTGAAATCCATATTATTGGCCTCAAAAGAGTTACCAAAGACTAAAATTTTCACTTCACAAACCCCAAAACGGTATGTTATAATTGGTTTATCGTAAACAGTAAAAGAATAAAAAAATAAACAGGCCTGCCTATTCGCAAAAAACGTTAACAAGTAGGAGAATGGGTTGGCTTGACATTTTTTGTTACAAATGTTATATTTGTAATTTGTGAACATATACTTCGGTCTAAACTTTTTCAAATATTATTCTTCGAACTTACCCCCAGTTGCCTTTTAGTACCGCCAGGTACGCAAATAAATTAAGCTCTAATAAATGAAGTTTAAGGAGTTCTTATGGTATCTATGCGTGTCCAACCCGGAGCATTTGAAGGCCGCAGAACATTTTCTCATTTACCCCAGATTATTGAGGTGCCCAATCTGATAGAAGTTCAGCTCAATTCATTCCGCTGGTTTCAGGAAAAAGGTTTGAAAGCCCTGTTTAATGAGATTTCTCCCATCAAAGATTTTACCGGTAATCGGCTTGAACTTAGTCTTTTGGGTTATGAATTCCGGCTGCCGCGCTGGAACGAAGCTGAATGCCGGCATAAAGACCTGACTTATTCCGCCCCGCTGTACGTCAGGACGCGTCTGCTGATCAAAGAGACCGGGGAAATAAAGGAACAGGACCTGTTTTTTGGCGATATCCCGTTAATGACTGCCAAAGGGACTTTTATAACCAGCGGTGCTGAGCGTATCGTAGTCAGCCAGTTGCTGCGTTCTCCCGGTGTTTATTTCACAGCTAAAGAAGATCCCGCCACCGGCCGTACATTATGTTCCGGCAAGGTCATTCCCACACGCGGCGCCTGGCTGGAATTTGAAACCAGCAACCGGGATGTGATCGCCGGCAAGATTGATGGTAAAAGAAAAATTCCAATGAGCACGCTGCTGCGCGCCATCGGCTACAGTTCTAATGATCAATTAATGAAATTGTTTGCGGAAGTGGACAACAACCCTGCCCATCAATACATGCTGACAACCATCGAGCGTGATATGGGAGTAAAAGATGAAAATGAAGCCCTGATCGATATTTATCATAAGTTGAGACCGGGCGACCCTCCCAACCTGGATAATGCCCGCAAGTTGATAAACAACCTGTTTTTTGATGAAGCCCGTTACGACCTTGGCAGTGTTGGCCGTTACAAGCTTAACAGCCGCCTGGGCGTTAAAGTCAGCCAGTCTGTCCGCGCCCTTACCCGGGATGATATTTTGGAAATCATTCGCCGCATAATCATGATTAATAACGGCAAAGACCATGGTGATGATATAGACCATCTGGGCAACCGCCGTGTTCGCACGGTAGGTGAATTGCTGCAGAACCAGTTCCGCATCGGTCTGCTCAGATTGGAAAGAGTGGTTAAAGAGCGTATGAGCATCATTCCCACCGAAGCCGTCACTGCCTCCGCGCTGGTCAACATTCGTCCGGTAGTGGCATCGGTCAGGGAGTTTTTCGGCGGTTCCCAGTTGTCCCAATTCATGGACCAGACCAATCCGCTGGCTGAAGTGACTCACAAACGCCGCCTTTCTGCGATGGGCCCCGGAGGTCTTTCCCGTGAGCGGGCAGGCTTTGACGTGCGGGACGTGCATTATTCACACTACGGCCGTATCTGTCCCATCGAAACCCCTGAAGGCCCGAACATCGGTTTGATTGGTTCGCTGGCAACTTACAGCAAAATCAATGAATACGGCTTTATTGAAAGCCCTTATCGCAAGATTACCAAAGAACTTGACAATAATGACAAAGATTTGATTGACCGCATCGCCAGGGAGGCAATCAAGGACGGCGAGGGGAAAATTCTGGTAAAAGCCGGTACGCCCATCAACTCCCGGGCATTTTCCAAAATATCCAAAATGCCGGATTTTAAAGTTAAAGTGGTACCTTTCGTTTCCAGTGACGTAGACTATCTGTCAGCCGATAAAGAGGATGCCTTCACAGTGGCTCAGGCGTCTGCCCGGCTGGATGCCAAAGGCCAGATCCTGGATGAGACTATTGAAGCCAGGAAATCTGAAAAATACTTCTTCTGCAGTCCGCTTGACGTAGACCTGATGGACGTTTCACCCAAACAGATTGTCAGCGTGGCCACCGCCCTTATTCCTTTTCTGGAGCATGATGATGCCAACCGGGCATTGATGGGAGCTAACATGCAGCGCCAGGCAGTTCCTCTCATCCAGGCTGAAGCTCCGCTGGTGGCCACCGGCATGGAGGCCGAGTCAGCCAAACACAGCGGCCAGTTAATTTTTGCCCTGAACAGCGGTGTAGTTACTTCGGTCACCGGTTCTCAAATCGTGATAACCAGAGACGACAGTTCTGAGGAAAAATACGGTCTGATGAAGTTTGTGCGTACTAACCAGGGGACCTGTATCACCCAAAAACCGATTGTCAGCAAAGGCGAAAGAGTGGAAATGGGGCAGATCATCGCCGACAGTTCAGCTATCGAACACGGCGAGCTGGCGTTGGGCCATAACCTGATTTGTGCCTTTGCTTCCTGGGAAGGTTATAACTATGAGGATGCTATTGTCATCAATTCCCGCTTGTTGGAAAATGATAAATTTACCTCAATCCATATTGAAAAACATGAAGCAGAAGCGCGGGATACCAAGCTGGGACCGGAGGAAATAACGCGCGATATTCCTAATGTGGGAGAAGAGAGCCTGCGCGAACTGGATGAATACGGTATCATTCGCATCGGCGCGGAAGTCAATCCGGGCGATATCCTGGTAGGTAAAATCAGCCCCAAGGGCGAAACCGAACTCTCTGCCGAAGAAAAACTCCTGCGCGCCATATTTGGTGAGAAAGCCCGCGAAGTTAAGGATACTTCGCTGAGAGTGCCCCATGGAGAGTGGGGAAAAGTTATCAACGTCAAAGTCTTTTCACGTGAGAACTCGGATGAAATTCCGGCGGGCGTCATCCAATGGGTGCAGGTTTGGGTAGCCCAGAAACGTAAAGTGGCAGTAGGTGATAAAATTGCCGGACGGCATGGCAATAAGGGTGTCATCGCTAATATTGTGAACAAAGAAGATATGCCTTTTCTGCCGGACGGGACTCCAGTTGACATAATCTTGAATCCCATTGGTGTACCTTCTCGTATGAATATCGGCCAGATTCTGGAAACTCACCTGGGATGGGTCAGCCAGATGCTGGGAGTTAAAATGCTGACACCGGTATTTGATGGAGCTACCGATGCGGATATTGAAGCCGGACTGGCACGCGTCTGGATAGTCCAGAGAGCCGAGGCTGTGCAATTAAACCCGGTGACTGACCGTCCCGATATTGATTTGGAAAAAGCCAAAGCCTGGGTAAATGCCCATGGATTCGATGCCGCTAAAGTATTTGATGACAGAGACGTGGTTGAAGCTAAAAGAGTCTGTCTGAGCCTCTGGTTGCAGGAAATCGGCATAACAGTACAAGATATGAGTTCAAGCGAAATTGAACAACTGGTTAAACAGGTCGCTATTGAGAGGAATCTGCCTTCTCCGATTGCCGGTAAGGTATTCTTGCGCGACGGGCGTACCGGCGAATCCTTTGATCAACCCGTCACGGTTGGCAATATTTACATGATGAAACTTATCCATCTGGTGGAAGACAAAGTGCACGCTCGGTCCACCGGCCCTTATTCACTGATTGCACAGCAACCCCTGGGAGGCAAAGCCCAGTTCGGTGGTCAGCGTTTCGGTGAAATGGAAGTCTGGACTCTGGAAGCTTATGGTGCAGCCCACAACCTGCAGGAAGTTCTGACCATTAAGTCCGACGATGTAACCGGGCGGGCTAAAACTTATGAGGCCATCGTCAAGAACGAGGATATCGTTCAGCCCGGTGTGCCCGAATCCTTCAAAGTGCTGGTCAAGGAATTGCAGAGCCTCGGATTATCCATCGAGGTAATCAATAATGAAGCCGAACCTGAAGAGCGCCTGGAACTGCCCGAAGAATCGGAAGCAACAGAAGGCGATGCCCCGGAGAATACAGAGGAAAATTCTGAAGAGGTATTATAAAAAATGCTGGAAGTGAATGATTTTGATGCCATCCGCATATCACTGGCGTCTCCTGAACAAATTCAAAGCTGGTCATATGGTGAAGTTACCAAACCGGAAACTATAAACTATCGCACCCTCAAACCTGAAAGAGACGGTCTCTTTTGCGAAAGGATTTTTGGACCCACCAAAGACTTTGAATGCTTTTGCGGCAAATACAAAAAAATACGTTACAAGGGCATTATTTGCGATAAATGCGGTGTAGAAGTAGCT
>DATIKD010000128.1:0-2371 GCA_035477965.1 Dehalococcoidales bacterium
TTGGATACATCGATTCCGGCATAGATCTTGTCCACTTAACTTCCTCCTTTTCCCATTCTTGCGTCTGATGCGGGCTCGCTTTTAGCGGCTCCTCACAACTGTTCGGGATAAATTGAGGCCTAGATGCAGCGACCTAGCTGGCGGACGGTCTTTAAGACCAAGATCCTTACGATCTGCTGCACCCTTCCCATGGTTTATTTTACCACCAAGTCAAGATACAAGATCCTTCGCCCCGCTCAGGAGAAAAGGCGTTCTGGTGGCTCCAGAAAGACAATGTTGGGATAGGATTACCCTTTTTCGTTGTCATCCTGGAAGCCTCGAATGGCGAGGCTGAAGGATCAGGACGAGGGGAGGCGAACTCTGGAGTCATGGCTGTTTAGGGGACCATCCCCGCCGGATTCTTCGTCCCGCTCATGGGTAAAGCCGTTCGCCAGAAAGACAATTTGAGTGTATTGTTAGGAACGAAAGCCAGTACTAGCCGCCTACCAGCACGGGAGAAAGGATTATTTTATCTTTATCATTAATAACGGAGGTCTTAAATTCACGGTACTGGATCAAACGGCCGTTTACGATAACCATAACCTGGTCGCTGAACTTATCACTATGGGGATCAAAAACCTTTTCTTTAAAATCCGGATATTTTTGTGCCAGTTCGCTGAATAAATCATGGATAGTAGCCCCTGCTCTGACAGGCTGGGAAAGTGTCTGATTTTGATGATCGGTAGTCCCCATAGAGCCGGATATCCAGGCATAAGCCTGTATGTTAATTGTATTCATCTCCCTCTCCATCTGTTTCAGTTACTGCTATCAAGTTAATTATATCATGAGCCAAACAGTCTTTTCAGGCGGCATTAGTCCGGTAACATTTCTATTTGAGTTGACACGGGCGGAGACCAGAACCAGAGCACCTCTTGCAGGATTATTCAAGGGGGGTTTTTAAATAGTCGTTTTTAGATTATACTTAAATGGCACTAAATCAAGTCACCAGTCGAGCCGGGAGTCTTTTTGAGTGGAAAATATTTCCTCTTTCCGTCTGTTTTTTAAACGATTTCAAATCCGGGTAGTCCGCCTTTATCATGACTTAATGGAAACGGTGTGGGTAAGGTTCTCTCTGACACTTGCCCGTAAAGTCAGCCAGCATGATGTTTCCATTATGGCGGCCGGAATTGCCTATTATGCATTCCTATCGCTCTTTCCTCTGGTGCTGGCTTTACTTTTCATCATGAGCCTGATTCTGCCGCCTGAATCGGTCATAGAACAACTGGGAACCTTTTTTTCTCGCTTCTTACCCGGGTCGCCGGAGATGCTTGAAAACGCGATTCCGGAATTGAGCGTTGCCAGCACTGCTCTGGGAGCGGTGGGCATTATCGGCCTGTTTTGGGCGGCCACCGGGGTTTTCAGCGCCACCACCAGGGGTATTAACCGGGCCTGGGAAATCCGCTTCAACCACCCTTTGTATATCAAGAAACCCAAAGAATTGCTGATGGTGCTGGGGACCGGGATTTTGTTTCTACTGTCTTTCGGAGTTTCAACTTTTCTGGTTATGCTGAGCCAATTGGCTTTCCCCTTTTCCGGAAGTCTGGTAAATGCCGGGACCATAGTGGTGGCTTTTATTTTTACTGTGATAGTCTTCCTGCTATTGAATAAGATGCTGCCGGTAACAGGAATTAGCTGGCGGCATGTCTGGCCGGGGGCGCTGTTATCGTCCGTGTTGTTCGAGGTGGCGAAAACCTTCTTTGTTTTATATATTAACACCACTCATACTTACGATCGGATTTATGGCTCGATTGCTTCCATCGTAGTATTACTGGTCTGGATTTATTATTCGGCCTATATTGTCCTTTTAGGAGCTGAATTTAATTCACTACTGTTCAAATTGAAACGGGACGGACAAACCTTCGACAAACCGGAAGAAAAACCGCAATTTGTGCGTGATCCCTAAACTGATACCAGTACTAAAACGTTGGTCCGGCCGGATGTGGTATAATGTTGACATTCGAAATCCTGAACGGGCCAGTGAAATATATAAGGAAATTTAGTTATGGATGACAGAGTAGCAATCTTTATTGATGGCAGCAATCTTTACCATTCGGTCAAGAACAACTTCGGGCGGCATGATATGAATTTTACGGAGTTCGCCAACAAATTGACGGCCGGCCGCAAGCTTTTTCGAATTTATTATTACAACGTTTTACAGGACCCCGCTCAATATCCGGAAAGTCATAAAGAACAGTTGGAATTCCTGGATGTGCTGAAGAAGACGCCTTACCTGGAAGTAAGGTTGGGAACTACCAAAAAAGCTCTGGGCACGGAAAAGGGAGTGGATGTCATGATTGCCACTGACCTGTTGTATTTTGCCTGGAGCGGGTTT
>DATIKD010000129.1:0-9028 GCA_035477965.1 Dehalococcoidales bacterium
GCCATTGGCCTGCTGCTGGCCGCGTTTAACTTTTTACTTGGGCTGATTCTGCCCGGAGATGTGGCGAATATTCTGCTGCTGGCTCTGCTGGTGCTGAGCAGCGGAGGCCTGCACCTGGATGGACTGGCGGATACCGTGGATGGAACGGCCGGACATCGCACACCCGAAAGACGCCTCGAAATCATGCGTGACAGCCGCATCGGTGGATTTGGAGCCGTTAGCTTGATAATGGTACTGCTGGTGCAATATATTTTACTTAATAATCTGCCGGATGGGCCAAAATGGATGGCTCTAATTGCCGCTCCGGTAGTTTCCCGCTGGGCTTTGGTTTATGCCATTTATGCCTTCCCCAGCGCAAGACCGGATGGGCTGGGAAAAACTTTCAAAGAAGGGGTCGATCTGAAGCAGTTTTGGCTGGCCACAATAATAACCGGGCTGTTGGTCATTGGATTGTGGGGTCCGGCCGGACTGGTAATGTGGGCAGTTGCCTTTCTGTCAGCGGTGTTGACCGGAACAGGCCTGGCGCGAATGTTACGCGGGCTGACCGGAGATAATTACGGTGCGATCCATGAAGTGGCGCTGGTTTTCATGTTTATAATGACTGTTGTATTAAGCTATAATAACTGGTTGATGCGGATCTGGTGGTTTTAAGGAGCGAAAAGTGGCTAAAATCCTGCTGGTCAGGCATGGTGAAACCGAAAAAAACAGCTCGCAACGTTACTGGGGCAAAACAGATGTTAACCTGGGACCTGTCGGGTTAAGACAGGCTGAGCAGTTGAGAGACAGGCTGGCGGCAACCCGGATAGATTATGTCTATAGCAGTGAAATGCGCCGGGCAGTTTTAACCGCCCGCACCATCGCTTCAATACACGGTCTGTCTGAGGCCTGTTATCCGGAGCTGCGAGAGATTGATTTCGGGCAAATTGAAGGTCTGAATTTCACCGAGGTCCAGCAGCAGTTTCCGAAAGTGGCCCGGATGTGGATTGAGCGAGACCCCGCCCTGTCTTACCCAAATGGAGAGAGCCTGGCTCAACTGGATTTCCGCTTATCTATTTTCAGGAACCGACTGATTCAGCATGGCGAGAACGAAGTCGTGATGGTTGTGGCTCATAGCGGAGTTCTGCGTACTTTGATTTGCCAACTCCTGGGACTGGAAACCCGCAATCGCTGGGACTTCCGGATCGATCTGGCTTCTCTCAGCATTGTTGAAACTTTCTCCGGTGCGGCTGTGCTCAGCCTTTTGAATGATACTTCTCACCTCCTGGATGGATGTAAATAACGTATTATGTAGTTCACCGGAACTAATATCACAGCCGGTATTCTGTTTGGAGCAGATTAAAAGATGAATCAAGCCTTTGTTTCCTGGAGCGGTGGCAAAGACTGCTGTCAGGCGGCCTATAAAGCCGCCGGAGAAAGGTATGAACTAAAATATCTGTTGAACATGATAAATCCAGAGGTTGAACGCTCTTTTAGTCATGGAATTTCGACTCGCTGGATCAAAATGCAGTCTGAAGCCCTGGGGATTCCCATAATACAGCAGCACACGGACGGAAAGAACTATGAAACCCAGTTTATAGCCGCCTTAAAAAAGATGCGCGCCGAGGGCATCACTCACGGGGTGTTTGGCGATATTGATTTCCAGCCACACCGCGAGTGGATTGAAAACGTTTGCCGCCCTGCCGGCATTGAGTATCTGCTCCCGCTCTGGCAAGGTGACCAGAAACAGATTGCCCTGGATTTTATAAACCAGGGTTTTGAGACTGTTATTATCGCAACTCAGGCGGATAAGCTGGGGCCTGAATTTCTGGGCAGAATTTTTGATAAAGCTTTTTTGAGCGAAATTGTGGCTATGGGTAATATTTCACCCTGTGGAGAAGCCGGTGAGTACCATACAATGGTGGTTAACGGGCCGCTTTTCAAACAAAAAATAGTGATTGATGAAAGCGTTAAAATAAAACGAGACAATCACTGGTTTCTGGATATCAAAAGTTGTCGTTTAACGGATAAGAAGAATTCTTGAGGAATTTGGCCGGCTTTATGAAATCGGAAGACTCAAATTTGAAAACAATCACTTTGCTTTTAGGCGGGGCTCGCAGCGGAAAAAGTTATTTCGCTCAGGAAGCGGCTAAAAAGGCTGAAAAGGTCCTCTTCGTCGCCACTGCCCAGGCCGGAGATGAAGATATGCTCAGGCGGATTCAGAAACACCAGGCGGAAAGGCCGGCCAACTGGCGTACGGTAGAAGCAACCACTCACATCGGCCGTTGTATCGAAGAAACAATCCGCACTGAAAATCTGGTGATCATCGATTGCATTACTCTGCTGGTAACCAACATTATTTGTCAGATCGATGAAAAAGAATATGATAGCTGTGACGAGGCTGCGCTGGAAAGCTGTGTTCTGGCGGAGATAAAAGAACTGCAAGAGTGCCTGAAAAACGTCAATGCCTCATTTATACTGGTCAGCAACGAAGTAGGCTCCGGCATTGTGCCGGATAACCGCATCAGCCGTATCTATCGTGACTTGCTGGGAAGGGCCAATCAAATGCTGGCTCAGAGCGCAGATGAGGTATACCTGATGGTAGCCGGTATCCCCCTCAGGGTCAAACCCCGGAGTGCCTGAACTTCACAGGCGTGTAACCCGCCGCCAGGTGAACAGTTCCCCTAAAAGTTGAGGGGATTGACTCAGCCCGGGGATGAAGCCAATCCCCAACGCGGATTTACCCAGGACTGCTGTTAACTTATTTTTTCTCGTCGATTTTCTCAACTTCAATCGTGCATTCGGTAACCAGAGCGGCAAAAGCCCCCAGTGCAGCCAGTACCGGCGCTACCAGAATCCCCAATGCGGCAGCCGGCGCCCCAACCGAAAGGGGGATCTCTAAAATGACCCGGCCTCCCTGCAATACCCTTACCCGGCGTATATTGCCTTCATGGATAAGCTTTTTGACTTTGGCTACCAGTTCCTCACCTGTGACTGTAAATTTTTCTGTTTTGCCGGTGGTTTCTGTTTTAGCTTCTTTCTCAGTGGTCATGTATTTCCTCCAATTTATTTTCGTTAGCTGGAGTTTTATAACTCTACTCTCATCCAACTACATTCTATAACAAACTTAAGCCTGTAAAAGGGCACGGCTTCTGAATATTTTAGCAGTTAAGTGAAAGAAGTAGTATAATACCTTCATAGCTTTTATTTTACAATTTCTCCGATTTGTATTAATATCGATAAAGACATTTTGCCGGAGAGTTGATATAATAGCATACAATTGGTTAGACTGAGTTAACTATTAATATAAAAAAGGAGCGACAGATGGCAGAGAAATTAGCAACCTTACTGGCTGACCTGAAAGAAGAAGAAGCGATCAAATTGACCAAAGACAGACTGGCCAAAAATGATGATCCCCTGAAGATCCTGGAAGACAGCCGCGCCGGCATGGAAATAGTGGGCAAGCGATTTGCTTCCGGTGAGTATTTCATTCCGGACCTGATTTACTCCGGTGAAATTCTGCGGCAGATAAGTGAGATAGTGAAACCCAAATTGACGGGTGCTACCCAGCAGAAGAAACTGGGTAAATTCCTGCTGGCGACAGTCGCGGGAGATATTCATGATATCGGCAAAGACATTGTCGCCTTCATGATGGACATCAGCGGCTTTGAAGTTATTGACATGGGCATAGATGTACCCAAAGACAAGATAGTGGCCAAGATCAAAGAGACCAAACCGCAGATAGTGGGCTTGAGCGGCTTCCTGACCCTGGCTTTTGATTCGATGAAAGAGACCATTGATGCCATCAAAGCGGCCGGCCTGAGAGATAAAGTGAAGATTGTGATTGGCGGCGGCCAGATTGATGAAGAGGTCAAGAAGTATACCGGAGCGGATGCTTATCGTCCGGATGCGGTAGCCTGCGTCACTCTATCCAAGGAATGGCTGGGCATAAAGTAAACTGCAGTTTTCTGATAGAAATCAACGAGGACAGGCGGTGGCGCCTGTCCTCGTTTTGTTTTACCTCACGAATACTTGCTCTTCTTTACTTAAGGTGGGACCTTAAATAAAACAAATTTGACTGGGTATCTGCCGGATTTTTTCACAGCAATATATTAGTTCTCCACTAAACTATTACAAATCGGGAAGCTATTTACTCGTTAATTGGCGTCCCAAAAACCCTTACATTCAGACCGCAATAGCCTTCCGGACACTTTTCTCAAATGAACATGCCATAAGCTGTGTTTTCGTGAAAAATCCCTGGCCGGACATATTGACATACCATATATCAATCCTCTAGACTAAATGAAAAGGAGTTTCAATTACATGCCTGTCAGTGAAATTATTCGCAAGCTCAGGGGCGCCGGCCATAAGGTGACCCCTCAGAGAATCACAATCATTCAACACTTCCTGGAGAGTTCGGAACTCCTGACACCGGCCGCTTTATATGACAGAGTGCATAAATTGGACCCTCGTATTGGTGAAGTGACGGTTTACCGCACCCTGAATATTCTGGCAGAAATGGGGTTGATATGCATGATTCACACCGGAGACAATGCCCATAGCTATATCAGCCGTCCGCCGGAACATCACGGCCACCTGATTTGTTCTGATTGCAGCCGGGTCATTGATTTTACGGATTGCGAGGTTGCGGTGTTGGAAAAAAAGCTGTCTGATGAAACAGGTTTTAAAATTGAAGACAGCCGGCTGGATTTTTACGGCCATTGCCGTGATTGTACGCTCAGAACCATTAAATAGTTATGCGCAAGGAGGATTTTTGTGAGAAAATGCCTGGCTTTGGTTATTATTCTGACTATGATAATACCGGTTGTCGCTTGCAACGGTAATAATTCTGATACTGAAAGGCCCAAGTCCATCGTAGTGACATACTCGATTCTGGGATCGCTGGTAAAGGAACTGGTCGGTCAAGAGGCGGTTGTTACCGTACTGATTCCCAACGGTAAAGACCCGCATGATTGGGAACCTTCGGCCAGAGATATTGAAAGAGTAAACAAAGCCGACCTGATAGTGTGCAACGGATTGAATCTGGAAGTGGGTCTGGAAAAGACTATACAGGCAGCAGCTAATAGAGGAGTGAATATATTCACGGCTACGGACCACGTTACTCTCCGCCATATTGAAGAAGAGCATGAAAAGGAAGCGGACGCGCATGACGATTCCGGATATGACCCCCATATCTGGACAGACCCTTTAACAATGAAAGAGGCGGTGCTGGCCCTGTCCGGCGTTCTTACCAATTTATTTGGCTGGGATCTCTCAACACCAACCGCTGATCTGGTAAAGCGTCTGGAGGCCCTGAGCACCGCTATTGCGGATAGGCTGATCACCATTCCGGAAGCCGAACGACGGCTGGTGACCGGGCATGAATCCATGGGCTATTTTGCCAGCCGGTATGATTTTGTGATTGTGGGAATGATTGTACCGGGTCTTTCCACTAAAGCCGATGTTACGGCTGCCAATCTGGCCGCTTTAAAGAAAACGATCCAGGAAAACAATATCAAAGTCATTTTTTCTGAGATTGGCACTTCCGCCGCCACTGCCAAAAAAATAGGAGAAGAAACCGGAGTAAAAGTGATGGAACTGAATACACATACCCTGCCGCCGGACGGCTCCTATTTTACCTATGTGAATAATCTGGCAGAGGTGATAATTTCGGCCTACAAATAGCCCTTCCCGATTAGTTAATTAAAATCAGACTATTTTAGTATTATATAATAAGTGTCCTTTCATAAATAAGAAAAACCATGTTGCGCCGGGAAATATAGAGTAAGTGCTGCCGGAAGGAGGGCGGTACGTTCCTGGAAAATCCAAAGTTGAAAACGGTAGCTTTAAACCTTAATTCCAAAACCGGATTTCAGTAAAGTCGCTAATTGTATGCAAATTCTGATTGAACCTTTCGTTGAAAACGCCTTCATGGTGCAGGCTCTGATCGCCGGTATCCTGGTCTCGGTGGCCTGCGCGCTGGCAGGTACTTTTGTTATCATGCGGGGACTGTCTTTCATTGGAGACGCACTGGCCCACGGGGTACTGCCCGGCATTGCCCTGGCGGTACTGTTGGGATTTCCCGGTATGCTGGGAGCCGCGGTAGGAGCGGCTTTGATGATAGGCGGTATTACCGCTATCACCGCCCGTTCCCGTCTTTCGGCTGACGCGGCTATTGGACTTCTGTTTGTAGGTATGCTGTCCCTCGGTGTGGTTATAGTCTCACGTACCAGTTCATTCAGTGGTGATTTGACCCGCATTCTGTTTGGGGAAATCCTGGGTATCCAATGGCCTACCATTTTCATGCAACTGGTAGCTACGGCCATTATTCTGGCAATAACACTGGTCTGCGTGCGGCCCTTCCAGTTGCTCAGTTTCGATCCTGAGCAGGCCCAGGTGGCTGGTTTTTCAACTCGTTTATACCACAATATTATGCTATTTATGATTGCCGCCACCGTTATTATTTCGTTTCAAACGGTAGGAACCCTGCTGGTCTTCGGTCTTTTGATAGCACCGGCTGCTGCGGGTGCCATGATTGCCCGCCAGATCAAATCCATGATCATATGGGCGGTTATTTTTGGCGTTATATCGATGTATGCCGGCCTGCTTATCAGTTATTATCTGGACCTGGCCACCGGAGCATCTATCATACTGGTAACGGTAGCCATCTTTTTTATTGTTTTTATAATTCAAAATATACGAACCCGGCATATTGTTTCAAGCCGTCCTCTGAACACCAGCCGGACAGGTAAAAGACTGTGAAGGCAGAAAATCTAAAATACGTCAGTGTTAAGGATTTGAGCATTGGCTACCAGGATGAAACCATCGTATCTGGTATCAGCTTCGAACTGCATCAAGGAGAGGCCATTGCCCTGATTGGAACCAACGGTTCAGGCAAATCCACCCTGCTAAAAACTATTGTCCAACTGTTAAAACCGCTGAGCGGCCATATATCTGTTTTTGGTCAGCCTCCCGGCGCAAATCCGAAGCGTATTGCCTATCTGAGCCAGTTTCATAAATCAGGTTTTATTTTACCTTTAAGGGCGTTGGATGTGGTGCGTATGGGTCGCTTTCCTAAACTTGGCCTGGTGGGGCGCCATGGCAAAGAAGATGATGAAATTGTCAATTTATCCATGCAAAGGATGGGTATTGAAAAACTGGCCGGCATTCCTTTACACTTCCTGTCCGGAGGCCAGCAGCAGAGGACTTACCTGGCCCAGGTGCTGGCCCACCGGGCGGACCTGCTGGTACTGGATGAGCCGACTACGGGTCTGGATGCCGGCGGACGAGAACTATATTTAAAGGCCATTTATGATGAACTGTCGCGCGGCACTTCGGTGGTGCTGGCTACTCATGATATTCAGGATGAGGCATCTCTCTGCCATAATGTCATGTTATTAGCCCGCCGGGTGGTGGCATACGGTCCGCCGCATGATGTAATTACGCCGGAGGCTTTACTGGAGACTTTCGGAATCGTAATTACTGGCGAAAAGCGCCGTCTTTCAGTGATTGAAACTCATCACGGCCACAATGGGACTGACCATTCCGTAAGTTAAAGGAACTCGCAAGGGTACTGCTCTAACGGTTTTTAAGGCTGTTCCCGCTACCGGTAGTTTTAACTGGTCTTAACCAGAATATAAGAACAGCCGCCGCCAGAGCCAGTAATCCGCAGATCAGAAAACCAATCTGATACCTGCCGGTAAGGTCGAAAATACTTCCGGCTACCGGTGGTCCAATGGCGCCTCCCAGGCTGTTGGAACAAACAATCGCTCCGGAAATAACACCCAGTTGTTTGAAGCCGAAATATTCGGTTACGGTGGGAATCAACAACACTCCAATGCCAAATAATAAGCCAAAAACTACGGCAAAAATATACAGCATGTGGATACTGTTTACCCAGGTCAGCCCGATAAAAGCCAGTCCAATCAGGGAGAAACAGATATAGATCGTGCGGCGGTTGCCGATTTTGTCTCCTACAAAACCCTGAACTATTCTTCCGATTGTTCCTAAGATTCCGATGATAGAAAGGATTCCGGCAGCATTAATGGCCGTCAGACCCAGATCGGAGGCATGGGGTACGATGTGGACTACAGCACTCTGAAAAAAGAAACCGTAGAGAATCCAGGCGGATAAAATCAACCAGAACTGGCGTGTGTGTATAGCTTGCCTGAATTGGATGCCGGAGTTCAGCCTGGATGGTTCAGGTTGTTCCTTTCCGTTATCAGTGCGAGCCGGTTCAGGTTTGGCGCCGTTGCGCAGAAGAAGGGATAACAGTACGATGAACACGATAACCCCGCTCCCCAGGAACAGCAGGGGCACCCTCCAGCCGAAGGCCTGTATAAGGGCACTGGCGATGGGAGGCATAATTCCGATGCCGAAACCTATACCGGCAATGCCGATGCCGGACATAAGGCCGCGCTTACGAGTGAACCAGCGGGCGATCATGGCAACCATTGGTACGTACATGGCGCTGAGTCCGGCCGCTACCAAAACACCGTAATACAGATATAACTGCCAGAGACTGTTAATACCAAACATTAAAAAATAACCAATTCCGGAACAAACAGCGCCGACAGCTACAATCTTCCAGGCGCCGAAACGGTCGCTCAGGCGGCCTGAAACAATACTTAAAAGACCGCTCACGACCATGTGCAAAGAGAATGCACCTGAAGTAGCCGCTCTGGACCAGCCGAATTCTCCGGACATGGGTTTAAAGAATACCCCGAAGGTGTTCTGAGCTCCGTAGGCGATTGTCATTATCAGAAAACAGGCTGCCACAATGACGTAACCGTAGTGAAAAGAAGGGAACCTCTGACTGAAATAGGATATCAATTTATCGAGCAAACCGGCCGCTCCTGTTAAGACTTCATTTTCCGAGCAAGGCGCCAGAGTAAGTAGGTGGCCTTCCTAAAAAATTGCATTTGAAGCAAAACAGTCAGAAGCCTTTTCGCAGTAGTAACATTTACTTCTCAGAACCCAGATAGGCGGCTATGACTTCCGGATTATTGCGGATTTCCTGAGGGGAGCCTTCAGCGATTTTCTTACCGAAGTT
>DATIKD010000130.1:0-7090 GCA_035477965.1 Dehalococcoidales bacterium
GGAATGACAACCGCCCTGTCATGCTGTGCAAATGTGATATTATTTTTACCTGCCGCAATGACCGCCTTTTGATTTCAATATTCGTCTTAATCCCTCTTTCAGGTCTATTCTTCAAGTAAAAAATATTTACCTTTCGCAAAAATACTGTAACTTTTTTTCAATTCCAGGGATTAATTGTTAACCTCTTTTTCACCTGCGTGTTTTAAGCTTAATAAAAGAAAGATCACAAATAAAAAAAAGGAGTATGACAATGAAAAAATTATTTACCCTGGTAACCGTGCTGTTTATTGCCACAGCTTTACTGCTTACCAGCGCCGGGGCGGCATTTGCCACAGGTTCTCCCCCGGGGCAAAGCGGCACCTTGATCAAAGCCTGGATAACCGATAAAGCCGACGCAACAAGGACTTTCCAATGGACCATCCAGAAAACAGTGGACGTGGATAGCTGGGTGTTAAATCCGGGCGAATCCGGGACATCCACCTACAAAATAGCTGTGCAAAAAGACGGCGGTATTGTTACTGCCAGTGTGACCGGCGAAGTAAAGGTAAAAAATACCGGCAGCGTTGCCACTAAGGGTTTGGCTATCGTTCTCGAATTATTTAAGAAAACTGGTAATAATAATTGGACTCTGGTCAGCACCACACCGGTCAATTTGGGAACCAACACGGTCATTGATAAAGACAAAACTGTAGAATACCCTTACAGCCTGAATATTCCATCGCCGGTTGTGGGCGATAGTTATAAAATCATTGCCAAAGTTACTATCACTAACTATATCGGTTGGATCGGGACACCCAAAGGAGACTCACCTGACGACACCTTCAAGATCCCATCCCCAAAGCTGGTTAACGATACGATCAATGTGGATGATACTAACGGCATGGAATGGAAATTCTCTGCCAGCGGTGTAAAGACCTATACCAAAAAATTCTTTTATTGTTTTGAGGAAGAATATGTCAATACCGCTACAATTCGCGAGACCGGAGCTTCTTCCACTGTAACGGTGAAATCGACCTCAGTCCTGCCGTCGCCTCTAGCCTCCGATATCTGGTATTTGAACCAGATTCCGCATAACACCGTAGAAACTCGACTGGAAATGGAAAAAATCTCCAACATGCAATTGGGGCAGGTTATCCTGTCAGCCGGTGAAACAAAAACCTGGTTAGCGGACCAGGCCGCCATGGTCAATGTCACCTTCCCGGCCGGTAAGTGGGTGCTGACCGTCCGTACCAGTCAGGACTGGAGCAATGACCTGAGTGCCACCATCGGTGTTTGGGATGTAACCTCCCTCGATGAGGACAAATATACTGCACTGATCAAGGCCACATCCAAAACCTTTGACAAGGCCACCAATAGCATAAGGGTGGAATTCGAGGCGCCTTCCATCACGATTATGAAAGGCAACTATCTGGCATTGCAGATATACAACAGCAGTAGCCAAAATAGTAACGTCATAACCTGTTTCTCAAAGGGCGGTTCAACCCTGGCGCCGCCCAAAGGCTCACCGCCTTATCCGGTGCCGGAACTGTCCGCCGGTATGCTGCTGGGACTGGGACTCCTGGGTCTGGCTGCTGTAATGATCATCAAAAGACGCAAAGCCGCCAAAATCACCGGTTAATAATTCAAATATAAATACCAATAAAACACAGCAGGCCCACTGGAGAACGTAACTCCAGTGGGCCTGGTTATTCTGGAAAGGACTGTCCTTGCAAGGATAGACCCGGTGGAACATTTGATTCCACCCTTTTTGTTTATGGTATAATCATCTGGAAACGAGGCTGTAACCTTTCGTTCAGGAGGGTAATGATATCGCTGCCAAAATACTTGTAATTGAAGATGATCCCAGCTACCAGAGATATCTTCAGCATATTCTTGAGCGGGAAGGCTACGAAGTGATTACCGCTTCAAATGGTCTACTGGGTTTACGCAAAGCCCGGGAAGAAAAACCCGCTCTTTTGATTCTGGATGTGATGCTTCCCGGTCTGGATGGTTTTGAAGTCTGTCATCGCCTGCGGGATGATTCTGCTACTTCCGGGATTCCGGTTATCATGCATTCTGCCAAAGGCCAGGATGCAGACAAGGTTACTGCCCTGAATGTAGGCGCTAATGACTTTTTCCCCAAACCGGTGGACCGGGTTGTATTGTTATCCCGCATTAAAGAGTTATTGACAGCCTGAAAGGCCTGTTCGTGCATCCATCAGGCAAAATCGGGGAGTACGGTTTGGAAAATTCGATTCCAAATGAATTATTGACTCTTTGGGATGAAGCCAGGGAAAACATTGAACAACGCCAGTTTAATCGGGCGATTGAGATTTACAGATACATTCTTTTGATGTATTCAGAAGATAAAGTTGCAGTCGAATTTGCCCATGCCTATCTGGCGGATGTCTATCTCACTCTGAGAAATACGGACCTGGCCAAAGCACATATCCGCAAAGCCCTTAAAATGGCTCCTCGCGTTGGGCAATATCACTATATACTGGGTTTCATATATTCGCTGGAAATCCAGTGGCAAAAATCTATGCGGGAATTTGAAAGAGCCCTTCAGGCATCTCCTGAAAAAGCCGAATTCCTGCGCGGACTGGGCTGGGCAACTTATAATGCCGGCGAAAAAGAGCGGGGTATACTAATTCTTAATAAAGCTTTATACCGCCAGCCGGATGACATCAATATTCTAACCGATCTGGCAGTTTGCTACCTGGGATTATTAGCTTTCAGGAAAGCCCGCAAATATGTGGGCCTGGCCCTCAAAGTTGACCCCGCTAATTCACTGGCCAAGAGCACTCTGTGGATGGTGGATTATGCGGAACATCAGGCCCATATGGAGGAGGACCACTGGAGCGATAATCCGCAATGAAGCGGATGAGATTGAAGCCGCCTGTTTGTTCTAGTTCAGGCGGTAAATGCGTTTGCTTCCCAGCCAGGCTACCAGAGTGATTATGACCAGAATGATGCCCATCCCGCCCACAACCCACTGCACCATAATTCTTTCGGCCAGCAATCCCGCCAGGAAGGTGACCACGGCCATAAAGCCGAATTGTACGTGAGTTAGACTCATCACTCTGCCCATGTAGGGGGCGTCAGTATAAGTCTGCAGCAAGGTATTGCTCAAAACGCCTCTCAGTGAACCCGCCAGCCCTACGAGTACCATAATTGTCAGCGAGAATCCCCAGGCCGGCGAAAAGGCAAAAAGGATTATCCCGGCAGCGGATAACAGACCGCTGAAAAGCAGAAGCAGCCCTCTTTTGCGGTTGGGGAGGAGAGCTATCGCCAGTGAACCGGCCAGTCCTCCGGCTCCACCCAGGCTCATCAGCAGGCCCAGGCCGGTAGCCCCCACGTTAAAAATTCCATCGGTAAAAAGCGGCAGCAGGTTCTGGAAAGGCATGGACAAAATAACCATCGCCATGATAAATATTAGCAACAGAAAGATGGTGCGGTTGCTGCGGATATACTTCAGGCCGTTAGTGATATTGGATAGGATTTGGCCCCTTTGATAAGTGGCTTGTTTGTTAATCGGGATTAACCAGAAAAAGATTATGGCAAAGAGGTAAGCGCCGGTAACGGTATAAAATATGGATTCAAATCCCAGCCGGTCAATCATTATTCCGGCAATGCTGGGAGAAATCAGACCTATTACGCTCATTTCCAGGTTATTTAAAGCGATGGCGTTCATCAAGTGCTCGCGTTTAACTGTTTCCGGCACCAGAGCCATCAGCGCCGGCATCATGAATCCCATCACACAACCCTGAAAAAAGTTGGCTACCATTAAAATCCACCATGAGCCTTCTACTTCGCGGCTGAGGTGTCCAGTATCCAGAAAGATGGCGATGGCCAAAGTTATGAGGGCGGTCAAACCGAAACAGGCTATCAATATAAATTTCTTGGGCAACCGGTCAGCTATTGCCCCGCCAAAAAGACCGATTACAATACTGGGCAGGGCTCCGACCAGGGCGTTGATGCCCAGCAGGGCCGAGGACCCGGTCAAACGGTAAATCAGCAGCGGTGTTACCATCATCTGGATGACCATGGCTACAATCTGGCCGATAGAGCCAATGAAAAAATAGCGGTAGGCCTGGCTCTGGAATGAAACCAGCATGCGGTGGCCAAATATTCCGCCGGAGGGTTTAACCGGTAAGTTACTCACAATAAATGTTCCTTGAAGTGCGGGTTTTTAGATTCAGGAAACTTGCAGGTGTACCACCTGGGGCTAATTATTAAGGTCACTTTAACCAATATAACATAACCGGATTAATAAGTCTTGTATCGAATAGGTGCCGGCATCACAATAAAAAGAAAGCGGTCAGGCCGGGCAATATCCGGGTGAGAGAGCCTCAATAATCCTTTTTATCCTGCCGGATATTTTTACCCGCTGTCTCCGCCGGAGTTTACTGACCAGCAATCCCCTTGACTTAAAAAGAAAAGGTTTCGTTCCGACTAATACAGTCCGAGGATAATTCGGCAGGGTTACTCTTTAATTAAGTCATCCAATATCATAAAAGGTGAGCCCGGGTTAAGTAATTGAGGCTTTCCTGAATCCTGGACGGCGCCGGCTTTTGGCGGAGTGAAGTTCAATCCATCCGGCGGATTTTGGGATACATAAAGAAAGCTACCGCGCTGATGATCAGCAAGGTCATGGAAAGGCTGCCGATGACCCATTGCACCGGCACAAATTCGGCCACCAGCCCGGCAAAAAAAGTCACCAGGCTCATCACGCCCCATTGCATCATCAGGATGCTCATCACTCTTCCCATGTATGCCGGCGCGGTATAGGATTGCAGGAGCGCGCTGCCGATAGTCCCGCGCAGGGTATGCCCCAGCCCCACAAACCAGATGAAGAAGAGAGAAAGAACCCATGAACGGGAAAAAGCGAAAACCAGCAGGGCCGCCCCTACCACAATACCGCTGGAGAGCAGGAGCAGTCCCCGTTTTTTGTTGGGCAGCCCGGCCAGGGCTATGGAGCCAACCAGAGCGCCAATTCCGGAGATGCTCATCATCACTCCCAAGCCGGTGGCGCCTACTTTCAGGATATCATCTACATAAATGGGCAAGAGTTGTTGGAAAGGCATGGAAAAAACCACCACCAGCGTGGTGAAACCCAGTACAAACATGATAGCCCGGTCTCTTTTCATATATTGAAATCCCAGGCGGATGTCTTCCAGAATACTGCCGGTCTGCCGGCGAATGGGACTGCGGTGCCGGATGAACATGATCATCACCGCAGAATAGGCATTCAGACCGGCCATGCAGTAATAAACTGCAGCAAAATCGAAGGCATCAATCAGAAAGCCGGCGGCGGCGGGGGCTGCCAGGCTGAGCACATTCATGCCCAACATGTTGAGCGCCACCGCATTCATGGCCTGTTCACGGTTCACCATTTCAGGAATAATGGCCTGGCGGGCGGGCATCATGAATCCGAATATACAGCCCATCAGGAATGAAGAAAGCACCAGAATCCAGGAGGAGCCCGGTTTTTGCGCGCTCAGAGCACCGGTTTCCAGCGCCAGTCCGATGGCCAGAGCCAGCAGAGAGGAACTGATTAGTCCGAACACTAACAATTGCTTCTTTTGCATCCGGTCGGCAATGGCGCCGCCAAAAATGGAAAGGAATATCATAGGAACCGCATGAGCCAGGGACATGGTTCCCAGCAGGGCGGCAGAGCCGGTCAGGCGGTAAATCAGCAGCGAACCGGCCACCATCTGCATGTTCATTGAGGCGTACTGACCCAGCATACCCAGAAAATAAATCCGGTAGATCGGATTGCGCAGCGAGCTAACCGTTCGTAAACCCAGTGTCGCAGCCAGATTTTTTTGATGAGAGTGTTGATCAGGTGTTTCCAAAAACTTGCCCTTTTGTCCCGGGTTCGGTAACACGGTAGACTTATGACTGTTTATTTCTCATATAGTTTATACTTATTTGGGCCGGATTGAAAATACAGCCTGCCCGCAATCTCGCATTTTGATATACAAGGTTTCCATCATATATGATGTCAATAGAAATAGTTTCGGAGGTGCAAGATGAACAGCGTAATGGATGCTATCAAAAAGCGCATCAGCATCCGGGCCTATCAGGAGAAACCTTTGCCGGAGGATGTTATAACTTCTTTGTTGGAGGCCGCCAGGTATGCTCCCACTGCCCGCAATGCCCAGCAGTTGGAGTATAAGGTGATTACCAGTCAGGCTCTTTCTAAAAAACTGTCCGATCGCATAATGGCCGCTTTGCATAAAGAGATTGCCGCGATGCCTGTTCCTCCAACCATGCCGCCGCCCCCGCCCCGGCCGCACATATTTTATTTCGCTCCGCTGGTGATTATCATAGCCGGTCCTAAAGATAATCTATGGATAGATTCCGATGCCGCCCTGGGTGTGCAGAATATTATGCTTTATGCCGCCTCTATCGGGCTGGGGTCCTGTTTTATCGGAATGGCCAGGCTGCTGGAAAAAGATTCTGAAATGCTCGGTGAACTGCGGATTAAAGATGATCAGCGGATAGCCGCGTGCGTGGTGGTGGGGTATCCGGACGAAAAACCGGCACCCAAAGAAAAAAAACTGAAGGCTGAGTATTTTACATAAGAGCAGAAGATTGAATTCCAGAGTTTGATCCATGACGCAGTTTTTCTGAAGAAAAAAAGGGGAAAGGTGATCAACCTTTCCCCTTTTTAACGAAACAGGGAGAATTTAACCGCCGGCGGGTTTGGAATTTTTCTCAGCGATTGGTCCTGCCACTGGCAGTACCCATTTTTGCCCTTTGTAAGCTTTAACCATTAAAACAATCCACAGAATGAAGGCAGCTATGCCCAGAAGAGAGCCGAGGATAGCTCCCACAATGGGTATGATGGCTAAAATCCAGGTAACAACCGTAAAGGCCCCGAAGACCACAATAGATTGGATGGCATGAAATCTGACCGTGGCGTTCTTTTTTTCAATAATCAGAAAGATGATTCCGGTAATCCAGCCGAACAGATAGCAAAGAAGTCCGGCAATGTTGGGCTCGAGCCCTGTACTGCTCTGGGATTTGTTTTCCTGACTCATGCAATATCCTCCTCGCATTTTTTGTACTTGAGACATAGTATATCATAACTGACGGAAAGTAT
>DATIKD010000131.1:0-23219 GCA_035477965.1 Dehalococcoidales bacterium
AAAATTCCCATCAGAAAGGCGTTGACCAGCATGACTACCATGCCCGCGATGCCTACCGCCGCCATGGAATCCGGGCCCAGTTTACCCAGCCAGATCATGTCTACAGTGGGCCCCAGCACATTTAGACCATTGCTGACTACCATCGGCCAGGAAAGAGAAAGGAGATTCTTTAAAATACTTCCTTGTGTCCAATCCCTGGTCCGACGGGAAGCGCCTGGAGGTTGCCGGCTGGAGTAGATGTTGGGTTCTTCTTGCATGCGTTGCCTGTGCTTTCCCGAAAAAAAGTGGAATAGAAATACCCTATAATGGGTTGATTATTTCACTTACTTAAACAATCTTTAATATTTTGAATTATATCACAACCTGGCCGGTCACAACATGCGGGAGTCAAAAAGCGCAGCTAAAATTTGCCCTTTATCCCGCATATTGATATAATATTATTTTGGAAATAACGGGATTGGGTTCTTTACTATCTTCGGTGCAAACTGCAGGGCAAACCTGTAAAATGCTTGAGGCTCCCCTATTTCAGAGAGATATTATAGCCGGTTGCACAGGGTTAAGTCAGAGGATTTGCGGCGCATTCGTCTAGCGGCCTAGGACGCGTCCCTCTCAAGGACGAGATCACCGGTTCGAATCCGGTATGCGCTACCATTCTTGACTTTTACCATCTGTCAGCTTTATAATACTCAAGTTTGCGTTCATTAAAATTTTGTTGTTTTTGTTGCGCCCGAGTGGCGCAAGGGAAGCGCAACCGACTTGTAATCGGTAGGTTAGCGGGTTCGAATCCCCTCTCGGGCTTTTAGTTTTCTTGAGAAGGGAACCGTGGAGAGGTGCCGGAGTGGCTAATCGGAACAGTCTGTAAAACTGTCGTCCTGACGGGCTTCGCAGGTTCGAATCCTGCCCTCTCCACCATCAGTAACCGTTGCTGGGTAAATAATAAGTTTTAAAATGCGGCAGGTTCTCAGTCTGACGGCTGTAGCTTCAGGCTGAAACCTGTAATTTTGGGTTTTGTTTTTAATAGACAGATAATCGCAAAATCTGTATAATGCTAGAGTAAATATGCCCACATAGCTCAGTAGGTAGAGCACGTTCTTGGTAAGAACGGGGTCATCAGTTCGAATCTGATTGTGGGCTTTTAAAAAGAAGGGGGAATAGAATGGCAAAGAAGAAATTTGAAAGAACTAAGCCGCATCTCAATGTTGGCACCATCGGGCACGTAGCGCACGGTAAAACCACCACTACGGCCGCAATTACCTTAATCCTGTCCAAGCAGCCGGGCAGTGGCGTAGCCTACACAGCGTACGATGCCATCAATGCTGCTCCGGAAGAAAAAGCCAGAGGTCTTACCATTGCCATCTCTCATATTGAATATGAAACTGCCAAACGGCATTATGCCCATGTGGACTGTCCCGGCCATGCTGATTATATCAAGAACATGATTACCGGTGCGGCCCAGATGGATGGCGCTATCCTGATCGTAAGCGCACCGGATGGACCTATGCCCCAAACACGTGAACATGTCTTGCTGGCCCGCCAGGTGGAAGTGCCCCATATCATCGTCGCTCTTAACAAATGCGATATGATGGAAGATGAAGAATTGCTGGAACTGGTGGAAGTTGAAGTACGCGATCTGCTGACCAAACACGGCTACCCCGGCGATAAAGTTCCGGTCACCCGGATTGCCGCTCTTAAAGCTCTGGAATGCGGTTGCGCCAAGAAAGAATGTAAATGGTGCGGACCTATCCTGAAATTGGTCCAGACCGTAGATGATTATATCCCGGATCCGGTCCGTCCCAAAGATAAACCTTTCCTGATGCCCGTAGAAGACGTCTTCTCCATCAAAGGCCGCGGCACTGTGGCCACCGGACGTGTAGAACGCGGTACTATTAAGGTTGGTGATGAGGTTGAAATTGTGGGTCTGCATCATGAACCTCGCCGAACGGTAGTTACCGGCCTTGAAATGTTCCATAAACTGCTGGATGTTTCCGAACCCGGTGATGCTGTTGGCGCTCTTCTGAGAGGCGTTGAAAGAACTGATATCGAACGCGGTCAGGTTCTGGCTGCCCCCGGTTCTATCAAGCCGGCTACCAAAGCCGAAGTCCAGATTTACGTATTGAGCAAAGAAGAAGGCGGACGTCATACCCCGTTCTTCACCGGCTATAAACCCCAGTTCTATATCCGGACTACGGATGTAACCGGAATTTTGAATCTGCCTCAGGGTGTTGAAATGGTGATGCCTGGCGATAACATCAAAGCCAGTATCGAACTGATTTACCCGGTAGCCATGGAACCCGGTCTCCGTTTCGCTATTCGAGAAGGGGGTAAAACTGTTGGCGCAGGGACTGTGACCAGCATTATTAACTAATATGGCTAAAAAGGGTGAAAATCGATTAATCATTCATCTCGCCTGTACTGCCTGTCAGGAGAGAAACTATATCAGTACCAAAAATAAAAAGAATGATCCGGGCCGGCTTGAACTTAACAAGTACTGCCCGGCTTGTAAGAAACATACCGGTCACAAAGAAACAAAATAAGACCAATGCGGAGTGATAACTTATGACTGCACCAGCCGTGGCGAGTAAGCCTGCGGGTAATCGTTTTACCAGGTTCTTTAGCGGTATCTGGGGTGAAATGAAGAAAGTTGTCTGGCTATCACGCCGAGAGGTGACATTCCTGACACTCCTGGTACTGGGCGTGTCAATTATTATCGGTATAATTCTCTATGGTTTTGACACTGGTTTTTCTTATTTGGTAGAAATATTTTTGGTAAATTAGCCCGGCGACCCTTACCCATTTCCTGATCGGGAGGTAAATTTAGACTTTTGAAGACGCTTAACGAGGTGTACGGTGGAAGATAAAGAGAAACGCTGGTTTGCCGTACACACCTACTCGGGCTATGAAGAGCGGGTTAAAAAGAATCTTGAGCAGCGTATCAAATTTATGGATACCCGTTCGGATATTGACCAGGTAGTCGTTCCTACCGAGCAGGAAGTTGAAGTCAAAAGCGGGCAACGCCGGAATGTTACCAAAAAGATACTGCCTGCCTACGTTCTGGTCCAGATGAAAATGAACGACCAGAGTTGGGATATTGTGCGCAACACTCCCGGTGTAACCGGGTTTGTCAGCAGCGGCAACAAGCCTGTTCCGCTTCAACAAAAAGAAGTGGAACAGATATTGAAACAAATGACCGCGGAAACCCCCAAAGTGAAAGTCGGGTTCCGCAAAGGTCAGAGCGTGCGGGTTATCGATGGACCCTTTATTGATTCTGTGGGAGTAGTAGACGATATTATACCGGATAAAGGTAAAGTTAAAGTCCTGCTCTCTCTTTTCGGGAGGGAAACCCCGGTTGAACTGGATTTCCTCCAGGTTGATAAACTTTAGGTAGGTGGTATTAAAGTGGCCAAGAAAGTAGTAACAGTTGTTAAATTGCAGATTCCGGCTGGTAAAGCCAATCCGGCGCCCCCGGTTGGTCCTGCGCTGGGTCAGCACGGCGTTAACATCATGGCATTCTGCAAGGATTATAATGCCCGGACTGCCAGCCAGGCCGGAACTATCATCCCGGTCGAAATCACTGTCTATGATGACAGGTCGTTCACCTTTGTTACCAAGACTCCTCCCACATCTGATTTGATCAAAAAAGCTCTGGGCATTGAAAAAGGGGCCAAAACCACCGGCAAACAAAAAGTGGGGGAATTATCCAGAGCCAAATTACGGGAGATCGCCCAAGTAAAATCCAAAGACTTAAATGTTAATTCCATCGAAGCGGCTGAACGGCTGGTTGAAGGCGCGGCCCGCAGTATGGGGGTTGAGGTAAAATAAAATGACTGTACATCGTGGTAAAAAATATGTTGAGGCTTCCAAACAGGTGGATGCTGCTAAAAAATATGAACCGGCTGAGGCGGTAGCGGTGGCCAAAAAAGCCGCTTATGCCAAATTCGATGAATCGGTTGAACTGCACCTTAGGATGGGTGTTGACATCCGTAACGCCAACCAGCAGGTTCGCGGAGTTGCGCTTTTACCTCACGGACTGGGTAAAACGGTGCGCGTGGCAGTCTTTGCTCAGGGTGAAGCTGAAAGGACCGCTAAGGAAGCCGGAGCCGATTTTGTTGGCAGCGATGATTTGATTAAAAAAGTGGAAGAGGGCTGGACCGATTTTGAAATCGCCATGGCTACTCCCGATATGATGGGTAAAATCGCCAAGCTGGGTAAATTTCTTGGCAGAAAAGGCCTGATGCCCAATCCTAAAGCCGGCACTGTAGTGCAGAGTTCAGACTTGGCCAGAAGCATCTCGGATGCGCGCAAAGGCCGCGTTGAGTTCAAGCTGGATAAGACAAACCTGATTCATGTGGTGGTGGGTAAAAAAAGCTTTGATGACCAGAAACTGGTTGACAACCTGACAGCTATAGTGAGCGCAATTGAAAAAGCCAAACCGGCTGGCGCCAAAGGTCAGTTCATTAAGAGTGCTACCCTGGCTACCAGTATGGGGCACGGTGTAAGCCTGGACCTCAAAGCCATAGCGCCGGAAAGTTAATCCGTACCTGTAGTTATTATTTAGATTAAAAAAATAAGTCTAATCCTGAGACAGTAGGTTCCCCTTAAGGGATTAAAACCGAATGTGCCTGCCGAGGAAAAGGACCTTTGATTCATTTGGAAGTCCTTGTGCCGGCACAGGGACTTTTTTTGTTCTGTCCGGATTGGTGAATATAGGAAAACGATAGGAGTAGAAAGATGCCGACGGAAAAAAAGAAACAGGTGATAGGTAGCCTCGAGCAGGCTTTTAGCCGTTGTGATTCCGGTATTCTGACCGACTATCGTGGACTCAAAACTTCGGAATTGGTGGCCTTGCGCCGCAAAATCCGTGAGAGTGGGGCTGAGTTCCATGTAGTCAAGAATACCCTGGCTCGAATCGCCGCTAAAAATGCCGGCAAAGAGGCAATTGGCCAGGCTTTTGATGGCCAGTTGGCTATTGTCTTCGCATATGAAGACATCACCAGAACATCTAAAACTCTGACTGAATATTTGGCCACTTCCAAAGTTACAGTCAGCATCAAGGGCGGTTTTCTGGGTAATAAAGTATTAAATCCCCAGGAAGTGAAAGCTCTGGCAGCCTTGCCTTCCAGGAAGGTATTGATTGGTAAGGTGATGGGTGGCATCCAGGGTCCCCTTTATGGTTTGATGTACATGGTCAATGCCCCTGTACGGGGTTTGATGGTTGCTTTACAGGAAAGAATGAAACAATTAGAAGGAGTTAAATAAAATGGCTGAGTCTAAAGTAGAACAGGTCCTGGCATTAATTGAAGGTTTGACAATTCTGGAAGTGGCTGAACTGGTCAAGGCAATGGAAGCCAAATTCGGTATCAGCGCGGCAGCCCCTGTGGCAGTTGCTGCGGCAGTCCCGGCGAACGGCGGAGCGGCTGCACCCGCAGCGGCGGTTGAGGAAAAAACCGAGTTTACAGTTGTCCTCAAAGAAATCGGCGCTAATAAAATCAACGTAATCAAAGCAGTCAGAGAACTCACCAACCTGGGCCTTAAAGAGTCCAAAGAGCTGGTTGAATCTGCTCCCAAAGCGATTAAGGAAAATATTAATAAAGATGAAGCAGCCGCTGCTAAAGCCAAGCTGGAAGCTGCTGGCGCTGTGGTCGAAGTTAAATAACTCAGACCTGATTCCAAAGCTGAATCAACCCAAAGGGAGTTTGAAACCTCCCTTTGGGTTGACCTTTGTTGGTTACACTTTAATACGGGCTATGGTACCGGTTTTTTATCGCAGCTTATCCTCCCACCCTGAATCATGCAGAAACCGGACTGGATTGCAGGTTGTATTTTGTCCCCAAACCACCTATATTAGTTCTAGTAATATTTTCTTCGGGGGTGGACCATGTCCGGCCAGGAACTAATGATTACTGCCATTATCGGAGGTGTTTTTGTCCTTTTAGGCATTATCGCCTTCCTGTGGAGCCGTAAGGAAGAAGGGGACTGGTATGGTTCAGTCTCAAAGAAGGTGGATGTGCGGGAATTTCTGGAACGGCAACCTGGCCGTACCGAACATCATGCCCTCAGGATAGGTGGTAAAATCCTGATCGCCGTAGGCATTGTGGTGTTACTTTTTGCCCTGGGATTTTATATCTTTGGCTAAAGGCTCTGGCCGGAGTCCCCATGTATTCGCTCCGGAATTCTTACGTTAGTCCTATTTTAACCTCCGTAAAATTGTTGTCTCCTGAATCCAGGGGATGCCGAACATGGGCATCAGTTAATGTTTTTTCCCGCAATTTAAGGTTTGACACACACGCCTTACCCCTGTAACATTAAAATCATGTTAGGCAAGGTAAATTCCTGCGCAGTCATGGGCCTGGAAGGTTACATGGTCCAGGTCGAAGTCGATATCTCCCCCGGTTTGCCCCGGTTTTACGTAGTTGGTCTCCCCGATGAAGCGGTGCAGGAAGCCCGGGAGCGCGTCCGGGGAGCAATTCGCAATTCCAAATTTACCTTTCCCGGCCGTCGTATCGCCGCCAATCTGGCTCCGGCTGATCTGAAGAAAGAAGGCCCGGCCTATGATTTATCCATCGCCATCGGAATCCTGATTTCTTCAGAACAACTTAACGCCGATGTTTCCAGGATTGTCTTTCTGGGAGAACTTTCAATGGACGGCGCCCTGCGGCACACCAACGGAATATTGCCCATGGTGGCAGTGGCCAAAGACCGGGGATTTACGGATGTAGTGGTCCCTATGGCGGATGCTTCGGAAGCTGCACTGATAGAGGGTGTCCGGATATTGCCTTTTGAATCGCTGGCTGCGCTGGTGGCTTATTTAAAGGGAGATATTGAAGCTCCCGCATTGAAAATCGAGCCATTGCGAAAGCCCGTTTCAATTGCGGCCGAAATAGATATGGCCGAAATCAAAGGCCAGGAGCATGTAAAAAGAGCCATGGAAGTAGCCGCTTCAGGCGGTCATAACATAGTCATGATCGGCCCACCCGGCAGCGGCAAAACCCTTTTGGCCCGAGCCTTACCCGGTATCCTGCCGGAACTCAATTCCCAGGAAGCCCTGAACGTCACCAAAATATACAGTGTAGCCGGGCTTTTACCCCCGGATACCCCTTTAATCCGGAAGCGGCCTTTCCGGTCGCCGCATCACACCATCAGCAACGCCGGCCTGGTGGGCGGAGGGCACTGGCCCCGGCCGGGTGAAATCAGCCTCTCCCATCACGGTGTGCTTTTTCTGGATGAATTGCCTGAATTTGGCCACTCCGTTCTGGAAGTCCTGCGCCAGCCGCTGGAAGATAAAACGGTCACCATCTCCCGTGCCAATGGCTCCGTCACCTTTCCGGCCAATTTTATGCTGGTGGGGGCCATGAATCCCTGCCCCTGCGGTTATTTCGGGGATCCCTTTCACCCCTGCACCTGTCCTCCGGCCCTCATTTCACGCTATCAAAGACGCATCAGCGGGCCGTTTATTGACCGCATGGATATCTTCGTGGATGTACCCCACATTGAGTATGAAAAACTGGCCGATAACCGCCCCGGTGAAAAAACGGAAAAAGTGCGCGCCAGAGTAGAAGCTGCGCGGGCCACCCAGAGGAACCGTTTTAACGGTTCCAAAACCGCCTGTAACTCAGAGATGAACACCGCAGAAGTCAGAGCATTTTGTGACATGGATGAATCCGCCCGGAGTTTGTTAAAAACGGCCATGAAACAGCTCTATCTTTCCGCCCGGGCTTTTCACCGCATCCTTAAATTGGCCCGCACCATCGCTGACCTGGATGACAGCCAGAATCTTAAGGCCCACCATCTGGCTGAAGCACTGCAATATCGACCCAGATATATTAATTAACCTGTCCCTTGCATCTGGCTTTTGTCTGAAATCTGCCTGGTTTTATTATATTTTGACCCTTCATCAATACGTAAAATACTGGCTTGCGGGAGGTCATCATTGTCTATCCAAATCGGAGAAATACTGGGCCTGACAGCCGGTATTTTCTCAACTTTCGCCCTGGTTCCCCAGGTCATCCGCATTTACCGCACGCGCAGCGCAGATGATATCAGCCTGTTATTCAGCGCCATGTTCGTCATCGGCGGTTTGTTGTGGCTTTCTTACGGCATCCTGGACCGGCTTCTGCCCATCATTATCTGGAACGTGCTGGGTGTCACCTTCAGTTCGCTTTTATTGATTGGCAAACTGAAATATATGAAAAAGGAAAGTAAGGATTCGAACTGAACATTTGACTAATGTAAAATAGAGACAGCAGCAAGCCCTCTTGCCAAAAACTTCCTTATCCTCTGCTGAAAACAAAATAAACCTGACACTTTAAGGCGTCTGCCTGACCACGGTGAAACTAAGTCTTTAAAACGGAGGTTTATATGCTCTCAACAGAATCGATTAAAGTAGAAATCAATGTTCCGGCCAAAATGAGGGACGGGACCATCCTGTATGCGGACGTCTACCGGCCTGATCAACCCGCTAAATTTCCCGCCATTCTCACTCGTTTGCCTTACAACAAAAACATCAGCTTTCCTGCCGGCTCCGGTTATATGAACCCCATCCGGTACGCCAGGGCCGGATATGCCGTAGTAGTCCAGGATGTTCGCGGCACCGGCGCTTCTGAAGGCCAGGCTAACTTCTGGCATCAGGAAAGTGAGGACGGCTATGATTCAGTAGAATGGCTGGCAGCACAACCCTGGTGCGACGGCCAGGTGGGGATGTTTGGATTCTCATATTTCGGCCACACCCAACTGACAGCTGCTGTAACGCGTCCGGCTCACTTGAAGGCGATCTGCCCCAGCCAGACTTATTCAGTTGCCCATTCCTTTCCCTTTTCTCTCAGAGGGGATAAATTCCGCTTTCAAATACACCCCATATGGAGCCTGATGATTTCCAATTTGGCCCTCCTCCGCAGCCAGGCAGATCCCGCCCGGACCAGAACTCTGGCAAATACCCTCATGAAACTGGTGGATAATATCAAAGAACAGTATTCTTTCCTGCCCTTGAAAGACGCTCCGGCGGCTAAACTAATTGATTCCATGGGGATGATGCCGTCCTATGCGGACATTCTGTTGCATAAGGATGATGAAGCCTGGTGGCAGGAGCTGGCCGGACCGCTTCCACTGGAGAAAATAAACGTTCCGGCCTATCACATCGCCGGCTGGTATGACGTTGATACCTTGCCGGGAGTTATCCAAACCTATCAGCGTATAATCGAGAATAGTGAATCGGAAGTTGCCAGAAGCAACCAGAAGCTGATTATCGGACCCTGGATTCATACCGCCGAAATGCTGAGCAAAGTGGGGGAACTGGAATTCGGAATGTCTGCCTCCGGAGCGGTAGTGGATATGGCCGGTCTGCATATCCGCTGGTTTGACCGCTGGCTGAAGGAACTGGATAACGGCATTTCCGCCGAACCTCCGGTGCGTATTTTCGTCATGGGTGAAAACCGATGGAGATTTGAGAACGAGTGGCCTCTAGCCAGGACCCGCTATACCCCCTACTATTTCCACAGCCGCGGCCGCGCCAACAGCCAGTTTGGAGACGGCCTGTTGAACACCCTGCCGCCGGATGAAGAACCTTTTGACAGTTACCTTTACGACCCCCGCCACCCGGTACCCAGCCAGGAAATGGGAATGGGCGCCTTCAACCAGCAAGCGGTTGAAGAGCGGCCGTATGTCCTGGTTTATACCTCTGCTGTGTTGCAAACCGACCTTGAGGTCACCGGCCCGGTGGTGATATCCTTATTCGCAGCCACATCTGCCGTGGATACTGACTTCAGCGCTAAACTGGTGGACGTCTGGCCGGACGGCAAGGCTTATAACGTCGCCGAAGGTATCATCCGGGCCGGTTACCGGGAGTCCGGCCGGGAGTTGAAACCGGTAGAACCTGGTCAAATCAATCAGTACAACCTCAGCCTGGGTGCCACCAGCAACGTTTTCAAATCCGGGCACAGGATAAGGGTGGAAATTTCCAGCAGCGACTTTCCAAAATGGGACCGCAACCTTAATACCGGACATCCCATCGGACAGGACGCCCAAATCCAACTGGCCCTGCAGTCCATTTTTCACCAGCCCGGATACCCTTCCCATATTTTGCTCCCCGTCATTCCCAGATAAAAGAATAACAGTATATACGAAAAGGTTTTCCTTAGTTCCTGGCCCGGGGGCAGGGATATGCCGGTTTTTGCCCGCCATTCCCCCAACCGGATATAGCCGGGTTAAGAATTTATCCTTAATCTTTTTGTCATCACCATGTAACCCTTTACGCGGATACTTTTTCACCTGCCCAGACAGCCATCGGGCTCTTTTTTTTATGTGCCGGACTGGATTTTTTGTATTTGCCAGATGGTTGTGGTAATATCCGAATACCAAATTACCCATCCGTAAAGGAGGTCAAAATGGCTGTCGAAAAGAGGACCGGGGACACAAAACAATCTAACTGGTGGTCGCAGTTTGCTTATTCTTTCAAGGTTTACAAAGCGTTCTTAACTCTGGTAGGCGTCTATCTGGTTATTTTTGTCTTCCTCTTTTTCCTGCAAAAATGGGGAGGTATAACCTTCACCAGGGAAATTAATGGAGATATCCTGAAACTGACTACTTCGCTGCCGCTGGTGGCGCTCTGGATTGTCATCATGATCGGAGCGGTAGCCGGCTTCGCCCGGAGTTCCACCATGACCAAATACCTTCCATTCAACAAAGTACTGGAGTCCAGGACCATAGAAAAATCCTATGTTTCGGGTAAAGTCCGTTCGGACGCTACGGTCAAAAAGGATACATCTTTCATAACCATGGCTAAAAAACTGAACAGCGCCAGACTATCCATACTGGCAGTTGTCAGAGACGATAATACCGTAGAAGGTGTAATAACCTATAAAGATGTGTTACAAAAAATCTTGACCGAATATGAGCACTGCCGCCAGGGAGAACTCCTGCAAGACAGACTTTCCAAGCTTGTGGTCAAAGATATTATTGACCTGGAGATCAGGCAACCGGTCACAGTCAATGAAAAAAACGATTTAATGGAAGTCCTTGGAGAGATGAGTTCTCATCGCTTTCACAAGCTGATAGTGGTTAAAGAAGATAAAGGCAAAACGGTTTACGCCGGCACCATAGATATGCGCGACCTGGTTGAAGAACTGGTGGAGTCTCAGAAAAAAGAGACCGACTCCGGAGAATAAATACCCCCGGGCATTTTCCATCGGGAGAATTGGGCCTCATACACAATAGCTCCAGCCGGAGACCAGTCCGGCTGGAGCATTGAATACCGGTTTGTTTGAACGGGTTTTGTCGTCAGCGGTATTATCGAGTCAATCAGACTCTGATTCACGGTTTAATAGTTAAGATTTTTCTTTCCTTTTCTTGCGTTTGGCTTCAGCATCCGCTTTAGCTTTATCAAAAGCCTCCTGCGCCAGGGGTTCAATGGAGACTATTTCTCCCCCTTTGACTTTCAACGTAAACAGGGCTTTGCATTTCCAGCATCTGAAAGGGCCCTGGAATACATCTTTTGCGATAAAAAAACTGCTGTCCGTATTGCAGGCCGGACACTTAATGGTTACTTGCATCAGGTTAACACTCCCTTTAATTACTTCTAACCTATCGTATCGTCAGAAGGCATTTTTTGTCAATGTTGTGGCGGTATTTTGGATTTCATCAGTTTTTTCATTAACAGCGTGTAGAAACAAATTGTTATCCTGGAAGCCTCGAACGGCGAGGCCGAAGCATCCGACCCCTTTTACGTTGTCATCCTGGAAGCCTCGAACGGCGAGGCTGAAGGATCCGGATGAGGGGAGGCCAGCCTTCTTGCCTGGCTCTCTATTGCCCCTTACTCTTCATATTCATCCATCATGCCCGCGCAAATCAGCGGCAGTGGCAGTGTCTCATCCGAAACGTTAGTTATGTTACAATGGAGCTATGAGAAACAGCCAGCGGGTAAATTTCAAAGTCAAACTATTCCGCCAGGCCAGAGCATGCGTCAGTTGAGCACCACTGCTTCAACCATTTCGAGCCGGCGCGAGCGTTATGTGCCAAATGGGGATTCCCAGGGAATTCGCTACGGCTCAAGCCCCAGAGTTATCTCACCGGCAGCCGCTTTCATGGAATACCCTGCCGCCAAAAACACTAAACCTGAATTATTTGGGTGGACATTCCCGGTTGAAAACATTCAAGTCAAGAGCCAGACCAATCGCCATGGGTTGGCACTTCACTTATTTTTAATACAGATTTCCAGGCAAAATTAGAGTCCAGGGATTGACCATTAACTCGAATAAACGGTCCAAATATACCACCAGCGAATAAATCGACAAAGGAAAACTGAATGCAAACCATCCGGCATGATGTCATCATATTAGGCTCTGGACTGGCGGGATTACGGGCGGCTATCGAAGCCAGCCAGGTCGAAGGACTGGATGTCGCTATTATCTCCAAAGTTCAGTTAATGCGTTCCCATTCCGTCTGTGCGGAGGGGGGTACGGCGGCTGTAATGCGCCCCGAGGAAGGAGATAGCTGCGAACTGCATGCCTGGGATACTATCCGCGGAGGAGATTTCCTCTGTGATCAGGATGCTGTCATGCGGTTAGTCCAGAATATCCCACAGGAAATCCTGCGTTTGGAGCATTGGGGCATTCCCTGGACCCGCCGCGAGGACGGTCGGTTGGCCTGCAGGCCCTTTGGGGGGCATACTTTTGATCGAACGGTCTTTGCTGCCGATAAGACGGGCTTTTTCGAAATGCACACCCTGTATGATACTTTACAGAAATATGCTCATGTCGCCCGCTATGATGAATGCTATGTGACTGCTATCTTTACCCATGGGGGGGCTTTCTGTGGTGTTACGGCCTGGAATCTAGCCAGTGGGGAGTTCTTCTACCTTCAGGGTAAAGCCCTGGTGATTGCGACTGGTGGGGCTTGCCGTATGTTTGGCTTCACCACTTATTCTCTAACCGCTACCGGCGACGGCCTGGCGATGGCTTACCGGGCCGGCTTACCTATCAAAGACCTGGAGTTTGTCCAATTTCATCCCACCGGGTTGGTACCCTCCGGTATCCTGATTACTGAAGGAGCCCGCGCCGAAGGAGGCTATTTGAGAAATGCGATGGGAGAACGCTTCATGGAAAAATATGCTCCCACTAAGCTGGAATTAGCCCCCCGCGATATCGTCTCACGCTCATTGATAACGGAAATCGACCAGGGTCGGGGTTTTCAGGGCCCGGACGGCTTAGACTATATCAAACTGGATTTGACTCATTTAGGGGCAAACCGGATTAACGACCGCCTGCCCATGATTCGGGAGATCACCCTTAAGCTTAATGATCTTGACCCCATTTTTCTGCCGGTACCCGTCCGACCGGCCGCCCACTTCTTCATGGGGGGTATTCATACCGATATCGATGGAAAAACCGATGTGCAGGGTATCTGGGCCGCCGGAGAAGCCAGCAGTATCTCGGTACATGGGGCTAACCGTCTGGGTTCAAATTCCACTTCAAGCTGCCTGGTCTGGGGCAAAATCTGTGGGAAGAAGGCGGCTGAGTATGCTGCCCAACAGAAATATTTCGTAACTCTATCTCAAAACAAACTGCTTTCAGATGAGGAACATCGAATCTTCGGTCGCTTCAGCCATGCCGGTAAGGAGAGTTCTTACCAGATACGGCATGAACTGCAGAAGACTATGGATAAAGAAGTCTCCATATTTCGTACCGGCCCGGGCATGACAAACGCCCTGGAGAAGGTGAAAAGTCTGAAAGATTTGACACACTTAATGGGAGTTAAAGATGGCGGCCGGCGGTATAATACCGATCTGCTCAGCGCTCTGGAAGCAGAGAACTTGCTGGAGCTAGCCGAAGTAATTATACGGGGGGCTTTGGCCCGCACTGAATCGCGGGGTGCTCATGCCCGCCGGGATTTCCCGCTACGAGACGATATTCACTGGCTAAAACATACTCTGGCTTACTATTCGCCAGAGGGACCTGAGTTGAAATATCTGCCAGTCAAAATTACCTACTGGAAACCTGTTGAAAGAAAATACTAGAGGAAGATTCATGAAAGCTATGGAGACTAAGCCAAATCATCTGGGCGTCAGGGGCTGGTTTTGGGGCGGGAATTACAGGGTCGAACGTTATTTATTTCTACTGCACCGCCTCACCGGATTAGGAATCATCCTTTTCGGCATTATTCATTTAGCCGTAACCACATTCTACCGGATTCAAGGCCAGGCCACCTGGGAGAGCGCCATGCTCGCCCTTAGCGGCCCCTGGTTTAAAATAGGTGAAACCCTGGTCATCCTGGCTTTTAGCTTCCATGCTCTAAATGGACTACGATTGATATTACAGGAACTGGGGATCATCCTGGGCAAACCGACTCGGCCGATCTTTCCTTTCAGGGATACCCTCCGCAAGCAGCGGAAAATGACGTTGTCCGTAATGGTATTGGTGGCCTTAATCTTTGTTATCTTCCTGATCGACTTGATTGTGAAGGGGTAGCTAAAATGCGTACACGCTGGCAGTTACTGCATATGCTGACCGGTATACTGATAGCCTTTCTTTTAGGGGCCCACATGGTGGTTGTACATTTGAATACCATTCTGGGATTCTTCGGGCTGGGGAGCCCTGATCCGGTAGCCTGGGGACCCATGATGGAAAGGTCCCGTCAGTGGATCTGGGTAGGCATTTATATTGCCATGTTAGCAGTAGCCATCTTCCACGGTCTTTATGGGTTAAGAGGTATTATTATTGAGTTAAATGCCTCACCGGCAACGGCGCGCTGGATCAGCCGTTCGTTCCTGGTGTTGGGAGTGATAGTCTTTGTCTGGGCAGCTTATGTACCACTGGCATTATACCTGAGGTAGGAAAGACGATGATGGCAAAAAAGATTCAAATTGTTAAGTTCAGAGTGCAAAGATATAATCCCGCTGCAGATACCAGCTTTAGTTTACAGGATTACTCTGTACCTCTGGTTGCAGGTATGACTGTGTTGGAGGGATTGATTTATATCAAAGAGAACCTCGAATCCACCCTGGCTTTTCGGACTTCCTGCCGGATGGGAATCTGCGGTTCCTGCGCCATGTTCATCAATAACTATCCCAGACTGGCTTGCCATACTCAGGTTAAAGATTTACATTCCGATATTGTTACCGTTAAACCTCTTCCTAACTTTGCCATCATTAAGGATCTGGTCACAGATCTGACACCCCTTTTCCAGAAGCATCAGTCGGTAGAACCTTATATCCTGAGAAAAGATCGTCAGGAAATGGCAGAGCCTACGGCTGAATATAAACAACTACCCGAACAAATGGAGGCTTTTGAACAATTCAGTTATTGTGTAAAGTGTGGCATCTGTATTGCGGCTTGTCCAACCGCCGCCACTGATAAGCTTTTTTTGGGCCCGCAGGCTTTAACCCAGTGTTATCGCTACTCGGCTGACAATCGCGATGAGGCAGGCAGGGAAAGGTCCGGTATTGCCGATACTGATCATGGGGTCTGGCGTTGCCATCTGGCGGGGGCCTGTTCTGAAGTCTGTCCTAAAGGCGTTGACCCCGCACTGGCAATTCAGTTACTGCGGAAGCAACTGGCCTTACAGTCTTTGGGGCTGGGCCGAAAACCCAGGGCTTGCCTGCCCGTCCCTCAACCGTCAGAAACAAAGCCTAAATTGCCGTTCCCTGAATTCAATGTTTAGTACTTCCGGACCACTCTTGTCCAAAATATAGTTCCGTAACGAGTCCAGGTCAGGACTGAATAATCAGGTATTATACTGATTTTGCATTATCACAGTGTGAAAACAAGGTGTCATGCCGGAGGCCTCGCAAGGCGCGGCCGGAGCAGGCATCAACCGGCCGTCAGATGTTCTACCAGGACGCGGATGCCGATGGCGATCAAGACCAGGCCGCCCAGTATCTTGGCTCGCTTGCCGAGCATTTCGCCGGCTTTCCTGCCGGCATAAAAACCCAGAATAGTGATTAGAAAAGCCACTGCGCCAATAATTGAGACGGATGTGACTATGTTCATTTCCAAAAAGGCAAAACTTAAACCCACCGCCAGGGAATCTATACTGGTAGCCAGAGACATGCTGAGCAGCAACAGTCCGCGGGTTATATCCAGGTTAGCCTTTTCTTCCTTCTCGTGAAAAGCCTCCCACAACATCCGTCCTCCGATGATCAGGAGCAGGCCAAAAACCACCCAATGGTCATAGGCATCTATGTACCTGACTATTGAGCGTCCTACCCAGAAACCCAGAAAGGGCATTAACGCCTGGGCCAAACCGAAAGCCGCCGCAGTACGTAAAATTTGAATTCGCCGCAAATTTTTTTGCACGACTCCGGCGCTTAGTGCCACTGCAAAACAATCTGCTGACAGGCTGAGGGCAATTAAAAGCAGGGAGATTATACCCATTTCCGACATTGGTTTCAGTATAACATAAGGCGCCGGCCGTTAACTAACTGTACCGCATTTAGCCAAAGTCGCGGCTGGATTTCGCTCTCTTAACCAATCCCACCTGCTGCAACATCCGCTGGAAGTGCGCGTTTTGTTGCAATCCCACTTTCAGGAAGCGAAGAGTCCGGATGATACCTACACTTGTGCACGCGGTGAGGAAACTGGCGGCGGGACCAATCCGAGTTGTCATTCTTGAGCCACGGGAAGACCTTTACCCCTTACCCAAAGTTGTCTTTCTGGAGCCCCGATGACCCTCTACTTCTCATCGGGGCGAAGAATCCGGAGGGGCGGGGCCCATAAACAGCCATGCCTCCAGGGGGTTTGCCTCCCCTGCCCCAAATCCTTCAGCCTCGCCTTTCGAGGCTTCCTGGATGACAACGAAAAAGGGGCCGGATGCTTCAGCTTCGCTCCTGCACTGCAACACAGATGTCAGAGTGAAGCTGTCATGCCGTCTTTATGGCAAATGCTGGGTCACCCGTCCGTCAAAGGTGAAATCGTAGGTGCATTTTGACCGGCTGGAAAGATCGATATCCAGCGGTATCAGGTAGTCGCTCAATTTTAGAGGCGGGACATCAGTGGTGACCACCTGGCTTAAAATACTGATATCATTGGCGGGCACCAGTTCCCCGGTAGTGCTTTCATTCAACATGGCCATTACCGCCAGTTGAATATTATGCAGTTCGGTAGCGTAAGCTTCAGTCTTACCCTTGTTGATGAATTTACCAATGTTAGGCACCGCCACCGCCGCCAGAGCCCCCAGTATAGCTACCACCACCAGAAGCTCAATCAGGGAAAAACCGGCCTGTCTTATTTTGGACTTCGGAAAAACACTTTTAATCATTTCGCTCCTTGCTCAAGAAGTGATCGATAGTTAAAACTTACCATATCCAGCCGGCGGAAACCTCAGTCTGCAATCCCAATTATTATAGGTATTTTGGTATAGAAACCCTTTTGCCCCCGGCAAGTCCCAATAAAAAAAGCCGGCCGGTATCGAAACCGGCCGGCCAGACTTGAGATCGCTTCAGTTCAGGTCAGGATTAGGGTCCAGCAGGTGGAGGAGCCTCGCTTTGCGTAACGGTGCCTGTGTCAGTAAAAGAATACTGGAACTGGCTTTTCACCGTACCATCTTCATTAAGTCCGGTCATGTAGATACTCAATTGCAGACCATCACCAACAGTTAGCACTTCGCTCATGTTGGTGGTTGTAATGGGCACGAGTGTACCGGAAGTGCTGTCCGCCATCATGGCCATCACGGCGGTCTGAATGTTATGCAGCTCGGTCTGGGCGGCTTCATTCTTGCCCTTGTTGATAAACTTGCCTACGTTGGGGACGGCCACCGCCGCCAGGACTCCCAGAATTGCCACCACTACCAGCAGCTCGATCAGTGTGAAACCTTTCTGTCCGTACTTGAATTGCTTGAAAAACTTCCTTAACATTTTGTTCCTCCTACGCTATATTTATTTTGGTTTTAATCTGTTATATTCTTTATTCTTCAGTTTATTTCGTCGATATTATTACTTTAACACATTCCCGCCAGCATTCAATCACCTGTATGTCATACCCATAGAATAGGAGTAAAGTCCTGTCTCAGTGGGGTTACTCAGTTGCTCAGGTATCCTGTTTTCATCGGACTGATTAAAACCTGAAGCTGACCCTGGCAGTATTCTCTTTTCACATTGTCCGTTCACAGTCAACCCCCGTTTTCCTTGCTGACATTTCCCATCATAGGCCTGCCGAATCACATCCGGGTTAAATTATTCGGGTTGAAATCACATTTTGCTCACAAAATCACCCTTGTCCAAAAAATAGTTCCGGAATGAGCCTGGGTCAAGAACGATTATCATGATAATGCCCTGGTTTTTCATTAACAGGGTGTAAAAACAAGGTGTCATGTTGGAGCGACAGCCAAGCATCTTGTAGCCCCTTTTTCGTTGTCATCCTGGAAGCCTCGAACGGCGAGGCTGAAGGATCTGGACGAGGGGCGATCAGTCGTTTGTCCTGCCGGCGTGCCTGCGTAACATCTGGTCTCTTTTTCGTTGTCATCCTGGAAGCCTCGAAAGGCGAGGCTGAAGGATCTGGAGGAGGGGAGACCAGTCGTTTGTCATGCCGGCGTGCCTGCGTAACATCTGGTCTCTTTTTCGTTGTCATCCTGGAAGCCTCGAATGGCGAGGCTGAAGGATCTGGAGGAGGGGAGACCAGTCGTTTGTCCTGCCGGAAGCCTCGAAAGGCGAGGCCGAAGCATCCGGACGAGGGGCGGCAAACCCTGGAGTCATATCTCGTTAACGCCCCGCCCGGCCAGATCCTTCGCCCCGATGAGTAGTAAAGTAGCATCGGGACTCCAGGATGACAACCATATTTTCGAGAGGCAGTATCGCAAAAAAATAAAAACCTGCCTTTGCTCCGGCTGGCATAACCTTTCAAATAACAGCCGGTTAAAATAGGAGATCGGATCTTCAGACCGAGGCGGTGTACAAGTTATTACCCAGATATCCTCTTATTATTACCTAGCCCGGTTTACGTTCAAATGTTGTTGACGTGACACTGGAAACACGGCACAATGTAACCGTAATATGGAAATACTCCTGGTCATAATCATGGGAATGGTGGGTGCTGCCTTCGGCAGTTTTGTCAACGTGGTGGCTGACAGGCTCCCTGCGGAGCGGTCTTTGCTGCGTCCGCCGTCCCATTGCGATGCCTGTCAGCGGCGCTTGTCCGCTCTGGACCTGATACCTGTTTTCAGTTATATTTTTTTACGCGGGCGCTGCCGCACCTGCGGAGCCGGAATACCTCTGCGGGTGTTGCTGGTTGAACTAGGCTGCGGCCTCTGGACCGCTTTTTTGTTCTGGAACCGGGGTTTAAGCTGGGATTTTGCCGTTATCAGTCTGTATTCCTACTTTTATATTGCCATTCTGCTGATAGACCTTAAACACCAGTTAATCCTCAACAAAATGATTCTGCCCGGGCTGATAGCCGCCCTGGTCATTTCGCCCTTTTTCTTAAAAACCGAAATGCTGCATCAGAATATCGCCGCCTGGGGGCCGGTCAACGCCCTGATCGGGGCCGCCGCCGGCTTCGTTTTACTGCTCATCCCGGCCCTTGTCAGCCGCGGCGGCATGGGCTTCGGAGATGTTAAAATGGCGGCTTTTATTGGTATGACCACCGGTTTCCCGGAAGTCCTGGTGGCTGTGCTGGGCGGGATTATCCTGGGCGGTCTGACCGCCATCATATTGTTAGTCCTGAAAATTAAGAAACGGAAAGAAGTGATCCCCTTCGGGCCGTTTCTATCCGTCGCATCAATCATCACTCTGGTCTGGGGGACGCAGATTCTGGAAGGATGGCTGGCCTTATTTGCCCGATAGAAGTTACTTTCAGGCAAAACAGCCTGATAAAATAAAACCGTTGAGGTCAAAAAGGGGGAAAGTCATCATTTTAGTATAATAAATGATATACTTTACTATAATCCTGTTAAACCAATAAATAACTGATTCAAATAAATGAGGGAGCACTTCTATGAAAAAGAAAAGTATTCTGGCCGGTCTTGTTTTTTGCCTGATTCTGATTACGCTAGTGGCCGCGCCGTTCAGCGCCTCTGCCCAGCCCGCCTATAAGGCCAACCCCCAGGCGCCGGCTGCCAACATTTCCCCGGACGCCAAATGGTGGTTTCATTCTATTACCACTCCCGGCGGTTATCTGATAGCCAAATCCGGGGTTTTAAATAACGTTGACAGGGTCACTTTAACACCCGGGAGTTCAGCCATCTGGATTGATGCCAATTCGGGAGGAGCATCCACTCAGTATAACCGGGGAAACTGGTTTTTTGATATTTTCACCAATGAGGACTGGGGCACCGGCGGATCAGCCTGCCGGATAGACCTGGGCATCTGGAACGGCACCAGCTTTGTACCACTGACCGGTGTGAGTAATCTCCCCTATCTATATTTTTCCAACTACCCCGCCTTTACCATCCGGCACCAGAAATTTAACAGCCAGACTCTGGTAGTACCTCAGAATTCCTTCCTGGCCATCCAAATAACCAATAATGTTAACGAAGCCCGCCCGGTGTTCACCTATACTGATGCTCAAAAAAACGGGTCATTCTTTCGATATGTAGTAGACACTACACCGCCGCCTACTACTCCCCCTCCTACTACTCCTCCAACTACTACTCCTCCTATTACTACCACTCCATCTCCTTCCCCTTCACCTACTCCGACCACGCCGGTTACCACTACTCCGACCACACCGGTTACCACTACTCCGACCACTCCGGCCACCACTACTCCGACCACGCCGGTCACTACCACACCGGCCGGCACTGTTCCGGTTCCGGTTCCCACTCCGGGAGTGACCGATTTGACCGGCAGGATTAATCCCAATACCGGAGCTTTTCTGAACAGCGTCACGGCTTTCTCGGATGATTTGAGAGCCAGACTGGATATACCGGCCGGTACCATAGGAAAAAGAGCTAACGGCCAACCTATGACCGGCATCACCATCACCCGCGTAGACAATCCCGGCGGAACCCGGCCTGCCGGAGCCAACTTCCGGGTTGGGAATCTCTTCTACAAATTTGAACCAGCCGGCGCCAAATTTTCGGGGCCTGGGATGGGTACAGCTCTGATTACTCTGCCTTTTGACCCCTCTTACGGTTCGGACCCCTTCATTGCCTTCTGGGATACTACCGCCATACCTCCCGGCTGGAACGCCATTAATCCGCCTTTTACTGTCAATGCCGATAATACAATTTCCGGCTATACCAATCACTTTACAGTCTATGGCGTCTTGTTTTTGGCTGCCTCACCCACTGCGACCACCCCCACAACCACCAGCCCGGCGGCTACCCCCACCCGAACTACACCGACGGCTCAAATCTCAACCCCGGTCGCAACTACAACCACAGCCGTTCCCACCAGCGCTGCGCCAACAACGACCACCGCTCCGGCCCAAACCAATAATCCCGTGAGTTCCGAGGAGAGTAACACCAACAACACTGCTCTGATTGCGGGTATCATTGCGGCTGCAGTGGCGATCATCCTGGTTGTGGTCCTGGTAATTAGAAAGCGATCCCAGAAGTAAGCCGCATTCATAATAAAAGATCTGCAGAGAGCGGAAACTAATAAATTCCGCTCTCTTTTTTATGCGCAATCCACAACCAGCTAACCCAGTTTTACCCTCGTTACAGAGATACTATGCTTCCAGTCCGCCGTTGCCTGACCCGGTTAGCGTTTTACCCTCGTTGCAGTGGCACCCCCTGACAGGCCTCTTCAAGCCTGCCCCGAAGCCGAGGCAAGCCTTACAGCGAAGCATTTTGTCTCTTTTTCGCTTTCATGCCGGAAGCCTCGAAAGGCGATGTCTAAACACCTGGCCTACCTTTTCACTGTCATGCTGGAAGCCTCGAAAGGCGAGGCTGAAGCATCTGGACTAGGGGTGGTAATCCGTTCCCTTCCTGCGTTCGTGTCAAATTAACCCCCGGTAATTGAGTCCCCGTCCCTGCCAGATCCTTCGCCCCGATGAGTAGTAAAGGAGCATCGGGACTCCAGGATGACAACCTTATTTTCGAGGGAATGACAACTGCCATGTCATGTTGGAGGCCTCGAATGGCGAGGCCGAAACATCTGGACGAGGGGCGGTCAGTCGTTTCACATGTTGGAACGAAGCGAAACATCTGGCGGCGGGGCAGAATCACCTGCGTTCATGCCTGTTAAATACCCTTCCCCTCGCGGTAGTCGCAAAGGGGTTCCTCGGGACACAAGTAAGACGTTGTGATTATTGAAAAAAAATGACCGTTTACAGGTCTATGACGTTATATCCTTTATTTTTATGTTCAATTATCTGGGCGGCGGCCAACAGGCGGCGAACGTACTTGTCTTTTAAAAGTCCGGGATGCATTATCAGGCCGGGCATCTTAAAATCCACAACATCGAGAAGATCCAGACGGATGTTCAATTTCTCTTTCAGATAGCCCCTAAAATCGGTGTTAACTTTTCGATTGGCCACCTGAGTGGGGCCAGGATTTAGATAACTGTAGAGGCGTTTGGGACACATTTCCTGGGCTTCGCCGATATAAACTATTTTCGTGTCTCCACTGTCTTTGCGGAATACTTCCCATCTATATACCGCCGGGCCATTATACTGGTTACGCATATAAGGGCTGATGGCCATGGGGAAAAAATATTCCACCTGTTCACGCAGGCAGGCTGGTTTCCATTGATACTGGCATTCGATCTGAAGAGACTGCAACATATTAAACACCCCGCAACTAATATAGCTCCTTAATTATAGCCCAAATCAGTAAGACATGTTGTACTTCAGTCTCAAAAATTACCTAAAATAAAAAAAGCCCGGGAATTGATGCGCCCCGGGCCTCTTTAGTTGGAACCCAATTCGGGTTTAGTTGCTGCGGGTATTTGCCGCCAGAGCTTTGTCCAGGCGGTCATAATAAAGCGGAGCGCTATAAGCTACACCAACCGTTAATAGCGGGTTTCGCTGAGCGATGGCTATTTCCAGCCAGCCGCTGGCGGTGGAAGCCAGTCCCTTTTTCTGCATTTCAGCTAATAAAAGGTCGGTGTTATCATGACTTTTCTGCATCTGTAACAGCCCCCGTAAAATGCCAGCGATCTCCGCCTGCCTACTAATAATTTAAACCGGCAAATCTTCATCCACAAGGGCTTTTTAGCCAATCCCGGTTGGGTGTCAGGGTAAATTCATTTTTGGGATAGTTGCACACCGGTAATTTGCCTGTACTTTCCATAACTAACGATTTATGCATCAGGCAGAGTATCTGATGCGTAAACGTATCTTTATGTTAAATTTACACTT
>DATIKD010000132.1:0-9481 GCA_035477965.1 Dehalococcoidales bacterium
TTATTGTGTAATTTGGCTGGATGAAATTGAGAAAGCTCATCCGGATGTATTCAATATTCTCCTGCAAGTCTTTGATGACGGTCATTTGACAGATGCCAAGGGCCGCCGGGTGGACTTCCGCAATGCCATCATCGTGATGACCAGCAACATCGGGGCGGAGACCATCCGCAAGGGCGCCGGCATCGGCTTTGCCACCAAATCGGATGAAGGTAAACAACGCGAAGCCAACTATGAGCTGATGAAAGAAAAACTGCTGGCTGAGCTAAAAAAGACCTTCCGGCCTGAATTCCTGAACCGTATCGACAGCGTGGTGGTCTTCCATTCCCTGTCGCGCGCGAATATCCGCAGCATAGTGGATTTGATGCTGATCAATGTAACTAAACAACTGGCTGAAAAAGGTATCAAACTGGAAGTCACGGATGCCGCCAAAGATTATCTGGGAACCAAGGGTTATGACGAAGTCTTCGGGGCTCGCCCGCTGCGCCGGGCCATCCAGGACAGGGTGGAAGACAAGCTTTCCGAAGAGATTCTGCGGGGCAGTTACCAGTACGGTGATACCGTCATTGTGGATGTTGAAGCCAACGAAATTGTGCTGAGACAACTGGCAGCCACGGTTAGCGCTCCCGGCAAATAGAGAGTTATGCATTCTGAAAGGGCGGCGATTGGCACCAATCACCGCCCTTTTTGTATTAAGCCGGATTATGGTAACATGAATCTTAATATCAGTTTTTTCCTCCACCAGAATTTATTTCCGTGTACAGGTTGGTTCTGCCAGGTTTTTGGTCAGTGACACGGAATAAAGGGAGAAGTTGATCGGTGAAAAAGTTAACCAGAATCGGTATTTTAAGCGGGGGTGGTGACTGCCCCGGCATAAATGCGGTCATCCGGGCGGTAGCCAAAAAAGCGATTTTCGAATACGGTATGGAGGTCGTGGGGATTGAAGACGGCTACGATGGCATCATCCATAACCGCCACCGGCCTCTTCAGTTTGTGGATGTCTCCGGCATAATTACTCGCGGAGGAACCATTCTGGGCACCTCTAACACTGCCAATCCTTACCGCTACGCCGTCAAAAAAGATGGCAAAATCGAGTTCCAGGATGTTTCATCCGCCGCGTTTGCCAATATCCGTTCAATGGGCCTGGATTGTATGGTCTGCATCGGCGGTGATGGAACCCTCAATATTGCCAATCAGATGGCGCAGGCAGGGGTACCCATTGTGGGTATACCCAAAACGATTGATAACGATCTGCTCGGTACAGACGTCACCTTTGGTTTTGATTCGGCCGTGATGATTGCCACTGAGGCAATCGACCGTTTGCACAGCACAGCCCAGTCGCACCACCGGGCGATGGTGGTGGAAGTGATGGGCCGCAATGCCGGCTGGATTGCTCTGTATGCCGGCACTGCCGGCGGCGGCGATATTATACTGATTCCCGAAATTCCCTATGACATGCAAGCTGTGGTTGACAAAGTCATGGAAAGAAATCGCTCGAGCAAACGGTTCAGCATCGTGGTCGTTTCAGAGGGCGCCAAAGAACGCGGGGGTAACGCGGTTATCCAGAGGATAGTAAAAGAAAGCACCGACCCGGTCCGCTACGGCGGGGTTGGCTTCATGCTGGGCAACCGGATACAGGAGATGACCGGCGTGGAGACCCGCACTGTGGTACTGGGGCATTTACAGAGGGGCGGCACCCCTACCGCCCATGACCGGATTCTGGCTACTCGTCTGGGCACCCGAGCAGTGGACATGATCGTGGAAAGACAGTATGGTCACATGGTCGGCGTGCAGTGCAACGCTCTGGTGGCAGTCCCCCTGGCCGAGGTGGCCAAAGGCCAGCGGAACGTCCCGCCTGACGATGAATTGATCAAGTCCGCCCGGGCTGTGGGGACCTCGTTTGGAGACAGGCTTTAGCCTGAAGCAAAGCAGGAGGACTAAATAATGCTCGACGAACTATTAAAAACCAGTCTCTCCCACAATCTGATTGTGGTTTTGCTGGCCATGCTGCCAATAAATGAATTGCGCGGCACTTTGCCACTAGCGGTACATGTCTTGAATATGCCCTGGTACCAGGCTTTCTATTTGTGTATTATCGGGAATCTCATCCCTGTGCCTTTTCTACTGCTATTTTTCGGCGCGGGGTCAAGATTGGTGCAAAAGGTCCCGATTGGAAAACGTTTCGTTGACTGGCTGCTGACACGCACGGCTAAAAAAACGGCCAGATTTGGCAAATACAAATTCTCAGGGTTGTTGGTGTTTGTAGCTATTCCATTACCTCTGACCGGGGCCTGGACGGCTTCGCTGGCCGCCTATATACTGGGGATGCGGTTCTGGCCGGCCTTCCTGTCTATCGCTCTTGGCGTATTAGGGGCCGGTATAATTGTAACCGCCCTCACTTTACTGGGCTGGATAGGGGCCGGTATTGCTCTGGTGGCCTTGATAGTCATCGTAGGCCTGGGCGCCTGGAAGGCTTAGTCTTTCACGCCTGATAGGCCCTTTCCCAGTATTTAAACCGCTGTATTCCGGGGTCAAAGGTAGAGATCATATCAGCCCGACCAAATGTTTATCCGGGCTTATCCAGCGACTGGCGGTTTTCCAGCCATTTTTGTTTCTGGGCCAGGCGGATATTTTCATCCGTGGTCTGGTATCCTCCCAGAAAATCAGCTTTAAAAGCCTCGAAATCGTTAGCCGCAATGGCCTCTCTGATTTTGTGCATAAAATTATGCAGGAAAGTCAGATTGTGCAGGGTAGCCAGAGTGTAGCCCAGCAGTTCCTCAGCCCTGAAAAGGTGGTGCAGGTAGGCCGCGCTGAAGTTGCGGCAAAGGTAACAACTGCATCCGGCGTCCAGCGGCCCGGGTTCTTCTTTCCATCTGGCATTGCGGATGTTCAGACGCCCGGCCGGGCTGAAAACCGCGCCGTTGCGGGCCACGCGTGTGGGCAGGACGCAGTCAAACATATCCACTCCGCATTCCACACCGAACAGAATATCTTCCGGCGAGCCGACGCCCATCAGGTAGCGGGCCTTGTTTTCAGGCAGGGCCGGACAGGTTAGCTGCACTATCTGCCGGGTCTGCTCTTTAGGTTCACCCAGGCTGAGCCCGCCCACAGCGTAGCCGGCAAATCCCATGGCGGTCAAGGCGTTCACTGACTCAAGGCGCCACTTTGGATTGAATCCGCCCTGGATGATACCGAATAGAGCCTGATCAGGCCGCCTGTGCGCTTTTAGACACCTTAGAGCCCATCTGTGGGTGATGTCCATGGCCTCCCGCACTTTTAATTCACCTTCCTGATGCGACGGGCAGATGTCCAGGGCCATAATTACATCCGCCCCCAGGGCTTCCTGGTACTGAGTTGCCAGTTCAGGGGTGATAAAATGTTCACTGCCATCTATATGGGAGCGAAATTTCACACCTTCAGAATCTATTTCCCGCAGGCGTGCCAGGCTGAAGATCTGGAAGCCGCCGCTATCGGTCAATATCGCTCCATCCCAGTGCATAAAACGGTGCAGTCCGCCCATTTTTTGCACAGTCTCAACTCCCGGCCTGAGATAAAGATGATAGTTGTTGCATAAAATCATCTTGATACCTATATCGCCGAGCTGCTGCGGAGTGACGCCCTTGACTGTAGCCTGACTGCCCACCGGCATGAAAACCGGAGTGAGAACCTCACCGTGCGGGGTCTTCAGCCTGCCCAGCCGGGCACCCGTTTGCGCATCCGTCTTGATCAGGTTAAACCAGTTAGTATCTGAGATATCTCCACCTGCCTTCGGCCCAGGCCTTCTGTGAGTATTATAATAGCAGTCGTCCGCCTGTGACAAAGTCTGATGTGTCTGTAATATCGCTGAGATGAACTCTTCAACGGATATAAGCGGTAAATTTAAAGGTTTATTTGCCGTTCTAATTCTTGATTATTTTGAAATAGAGTCCGGTTAGACAGCTAATTGAATTTGCGTTATACTGTTTATATGCGGCAAACGGATGCCGCTATAAGGTAAAGAGAAAAGACATCCTAAAAGTGTGACATTTGTTTTTATTCAGAGCTGTTCTTGTTATAATCAGGCCAGGAGTGAATTGAATGATTGCCATAATCGATTATGGCGCCGGCAATATTCGCAGCGTCAGCAATGCCATCCGGTATTTAGGTTACAGGGCTGAAATTACTCATCAGGCGGATATCATCCGGAAAGCGGATGCCGTGATTTTTCCCGGTGTGGGGGCGGCCGGTGATACCATGGCTAACTTGAAAAAACTGGGTCTGGATACTCTCATCCGCCGGCTGGTTCTTGAACAGCGACCTGTGCTGGGCATCTGCATCGGTCTGCAGGTACTCTACAGCGGGACTGAAGAAGGCGGCGGGTATGCATGTTTAAACATCATTGCCGGCCAGGTAAAAAAACTACCGCCGGTGTTGAAGGTGCCGCACATGGGATGGAATCAGGTCCGGCAAAAAAGAACACACAGCCTGTTCGCAGGCATCCCGGATGATGCCAATTTTTATTTTGTGCACAGTTATTACGGTCAGCCGGAAGACCCGGCGCTAATTTTAGGTGAGACTGAATACGGCGTTACCTTTGGCAGCGCCATCGCCCGCGATAACCTGGCGGCAGTACAATTTCACCCTGAAAAAAGCGGTGAAACGGGTTTGCAGATTTACGCCAATTTTTTCCGGATGGCCGGAGTCAGAAAAGAGTGAGTCAGTTTTGTCTTGAGAAATCTCTTGTTTGTATAGAAATAATGCCATTCGGGATTAACCGGAGTATATTGTGTTAACCAAACGCATCATCCCCTGCCTGGATGTTAAAGATGGAAGAGTGGTCAAGGGCGTCAAATTCAAGGCGCACCGGGATGCCGGTGATCCGGTGGAACTGGCTGCTTTTTATAATCGGGAAGGTGCGGATGAGCTGGTTTTTTATGATATTACAGCCTCCAGTGACCGGCGGCCGATTATGCTTGAGGTGGTAAAAAAGACCGCCGATCAGGTTTTTATCCCCTTAACAGTGGGAGGCGGACTGCGCAGCGTTGAAGATATGTACCGCATGCTGGAAGCCGGAGCCGACAAAATATCCGTCAATACGGCGGCGGTGCTCAATCCGGCTTTAATCTCCGCCGGCGCCAGACGTTTCGGCAACCAGTGCATTGTTCTGGGTATGGACGCCAGGCGAGTGGCAGGAGCCCAACCCTTGCGCTGGGAGGTTTATACTTATACCGGGGCAGACGGCGGGGTAGCCTCCGGACTGGATGCAGTTCAATGGGCCCGCCGGGCGGTTGAACTGGGCGCAGGCGAGATTGTGGTTAACAGCATTGATGCCGATGGTACAAAGGCCGGATACGATCTGGAATTATTGCGTGCTATAGCCCAAAATGTGAGTGTGCCGGTAGTGGCCAGCGGCGGAGCCGGCCAGCCGGAGGACCTGTATCAAGCTCTGGCGGACGGGAAGGCGGACGCCGTGCTGGCAGCCAGTATATTTCATTACGGTAACTATACCATTCGAGAGACTAAAAACTATTTATCCGCAAGGGGAATTGCTGTCCGGTTGTGACATTCCGGAGTCAAAAGTATGGCCAGTATTTATATTGTTGCCCAGGAAGCTGAAACCGCACGCAAACTGCAGGCAGTGCTTTCCCAGCGGGGTTTCAGTTGTTTCACCGGCAATATCAAAGACAAATTAGCCGAACGGGTGGCGCGTGACGCCCCTCATCTGGTGATACTGGAGTTAAACGGACAGTCCAGCCGGGCGGCCTTGCAGACCCTGAGGTCAAGCTCACGGATACGTAAAAAAGTGCCCGTGCTGGCGCTGGTGACTCTGGATTCGGTGACTCAAGACGACCTGTTTTTGAATGTGGATGACTTTCTGATACAGCCTTATGATGAGCGGGAACTGGCGGCCAGGGCCGCAAGGTTGACCCGCAAAATTTCCCGTCAGGATGAGACCTTCCGCTGCGGCGACCTTGAATTAAACCTGGCCGAGTGTGAAGTCAGGGTAGGCGGCAAGATAGTTGAATTGACGTTCAAAGAATACGAATTGCTGAAATTCCTGGCCAGTCAACCCGGGCGGGTTTTTACCCGTGAAACCTTGTTGAACCAGGTCTGGGGCTACGATTATTTCGGCGGAGACCGCACCGTAGATGTGCATGTCCGTCGCCTGAGAAGCAAAATAGAGCTTTCGGACAAGATTTATATAGAGACCGTCCGCCATATCGGTTACCGCTTCACGCGGGACTGTTGAAACCAAACCCGCCTTCCATTAACCTGAATTCCGTCCGGCCAGGCAACCGGTTTTAACCCCCTGTTTCCTCCTCCTGCAGGCTGACGGAACACAGGCCAGTGTTCACCGCCACCTCCAGTTTAGACGGGGATAAATTGACCCTCAATCTGAATTAGAATATAATCTAATTGTAACCTGAACAAAAATCCGAATTCAGGCAGGTTTAAGTGCGCGAAGCTTGCGGCATTTTCGGAGTGTATGCCCCCGGTGAAGATGTAGCGCGTATTACGTTCTTCGCCCTTTTTGCCCTGCAGCACCGCGGGCAGGAAAGCGCCGGAATAGCTACCTCCGATGGAAAAAAAATTCAACTTTTCGCCAGGATGGGCCTGGTATCACAGGTATTCGATGAGGAAGCTCTGGGCGGACTCAGCGGTAATATCGCCATAGGTCATACCCGTTACTCCACTACTGGTTCCAGCCGCATCTGTAATGCTCAACCCATCATCGTAGGCAATGGTGAAGATGTCATGGCCGTAGCCCACAACGGCAATATCGTCAATTCACAGCATCTTTTCAAAGAACTCTCGGATAAAGGCTATACTTTCACCAGCACCACAGATTCCGAAGTAATCGCCAATCTGATTCATTCCGCCCCGCGCCAGGACTGGCTGGAAAAAATTCGTTATGCCATGCACCGCATCCGGGGAGCCTATTCACTGGTGATAATGACCCATGATAAACTCTTCGCCGTACGTGATCCCATGGGAGTCCGGCCGCTTTGCCTGGGTAAGATTAACAATCACTGGGTTGTGGCCTCTGAAAGCTGTGCCCTGGACCACATCGGCGCTCTATTCATCCGCGACCTGGATCCGGGTGAAATTGTGATGATTGATTCCGGCGGTTCCCGCAGCTACCGGGCCATTATTGACCGGAAAGCTACCTGTATTTTCGAATATATTTATTTTGCTCGCCCCGACAGCATCATTGATGGCCGGCTGGTATACCAGGCCCGCCAGGCAATGGGCGCTCAACTGGCGGAGGAATATCCGGTCAAAGCCGACCTGGTGGTGGGTGTGCCGGATTCAGCCACCATCGCCGGCATCGGTTACGCCCAGCGTTCGGGTATTCCGCATGCTGAGGGATTGTTAAAAAACCGATATGTGGGACGGACTTTTATTGCTCCTGACCAGCGCATGCGCGATCTGGGAGTAAAACTGAAATTCAATCCGCTGCCGGACATTTTGAACGATAAAAGAGTGGTACTGGTGGATGACAGTATTGTGCGCGGTACCACTACTCCCAAAGTTATCAATTTACTCAGGAAAGCCGGTGCCAAAGAAGTGCACATGCGGGTTTGCGCTCCGCCAATCCGTCATCCTTGCTTCTTCGGCGTGGATATGGCCTCGAGATGGGAGTTGATCGCCGCCCAGAAATCGGTTGAAGAAGTCCGCACCGCTATCGGGGCTGACTCGCTCGGCTATATCAGCCTCGAGGGTCTAATCAAATCAGTGGGCTTGCCCGAAGATACTTTCTGTAAAGCCTGTTTCACTGGAGATTACCCGATTCCGGTCCAGCTTGAAATGGATAAACTGACCCTGGAGACTTCTCAGGCATAGTTACTTTTTGGGGATAATTACGGGAGCCGCATTGATGTCTGAATTACCCGAAGTCGTCCAGGCTTTGCTAAACCCTCAGATATATCCGGATAAAGCCACCCGCGTTGACCTCATCCAATCCCAGATGTCCTTTATATTCCTGACCGGTAAATACGCCTACAAGGTCAAAAAAGGGGTGAATCTGGGTTACCTGGATTACTCCACTCTGGATAAACGGCACTATTTTTGCAAACAGGAAGTGGAGCTAAACCGCAGACTTTCGCCGGAAGCCTACCTGGGGGTAATACCCATTACTCAAAATAAGGGTGAATTTACCCTGAGCGGCAAAGGCCAGCCGGTGGAATATGCAGTAAAAATGCTGCAGCTTCCCCATGAAAGCATGTTGAACGTGCTTCTGGAACGCGGCCGCGCTACTTCCGAAATGCTGGAGAAGGTAGCCGCCAAAATGGCTGCTTTTCACGCCCGCGCGGCCACCCGCCCGGACATCAGTAAATTCGGCAGAATGGAAGCCGTCAAAGTCAATACCGATGAAAACTTTTCACAAACTGATAAATACTTTGGAGCTACCATCACTGCCGCCCAGTTCCACCGGATAAAAGATTATACCAATCAGTTTTTACACCGGAATGAGGCTCTTTTCAACCACCGGGCAGACGAGGGCCGCGTCCGCGACTGCCACGGCGATTTGCATTCACAGCATATCTGTTTCAATGAAAGCCTCAGTATTTACGATTGCATTGAATTCAACGACCGTTTCCGTTATTGCGACGTCGCTTCCGAAATCGCTTTCCTGGCCATGGACCTGGACCATTTCGGCCGGGCGGATCTGGCCCGCAGTTTCGTTGAAGACTATATCCGGTTAAGCGGGGATAAACAGATTGAGGAGATCTTAAAATTTTTTAAAACCTACCGGGCCTATGTTCGCGGAAAAGTGAGCAGTTTCAAATACGTTGACCCTTATGTTTCTGAAAAGGAAAAAAATCAAATCCGGGAAATGGCCCGCGCCTATTTTGACCTGGCCCAAATTTATACACGGAATACACCCCTGCTTTTGATGACTGTGGGGCTGGTGGGCTCAGGCAAAACCACGGTCGCCAATCACTTGGCCAGGAGGTTGGGTCTGACCGTGCTTTCTTCGGATATTATCCGTAAAAAGCTGGCCAGTGTTCCACCCACCGAACATCGTTTTGATGAAATGAACTCCGGGATTTATTCGGCTGAATTTTCGCGCAAAACCTACGCCAGGCTTTTTGCCGAAGCGGGAGAAATCTTACGCAGAGGCGAACCGGTGATTCTGGATGCCACCTTTATCAGGGCTGAAGACCGGGCAGGGGCCATTAAACTGGCGGCTGAAAGCGGGGCTGAACTGCGCGTTGTTGAGTGCCGCCTGGATGAGAACAATATCAAAGAAAGGTTAACGCAGCGTCTGAAAGGCTCTTCAGTTTCTGACGGCCGCTGGGAAATTTATGAGCCGCAAAAGAAAATATTTGACCCGGTAGTAGAATTTCCTCCATCCAGCCATTTTGTGGTGGACACCGCACAACCTTTGTTCGATCAACTCAGCCGGGTCCCAGAAAGTTTGTAAACGCCTTTCACACTTTTTTCGGTCGATGCCTGGTACGAATGTGCCTTTTCGGGACTCTCCCTGCAGTTTGCAGGG
>DATIKD010000133.1:0-4555 GCA_035477965.1 Dehalococcoidales bacterium
TAAAGCTACTATCAATCCGGAGGCCGAGGGGTTGATGGTGGTGGAACTAAAAGGTGAGCGGACCAATTTTGATAAAGGCATTGAATTTCTGGTTAAGCAGGGTGTAAAAATTCAGGCTCTGAGCCAGGATGTGACCCGCAACGAAGAACGCTGTACTTCTTGCGGAGCCTGTGTCACAGTCTGTCCCGTGGGCGCTTTCGAAAATGAAAAGGGCACAATGGTGGTCCGCTTCAAGAACAAAAAATGCGTAGCTTGTGGCGCCTGCATCAAAGCCTGTCCCCCCCGTGCCATGGAATTGCATTTTTAGCCGTCAGTTGTCCGAGTTAAACCAACCCCGGCATCTGCTCACACCTGGATTACCAGTTTCCAGTTAGAGGGTTCGTTGATTGCCGGCGCCGATTTGAACCCGCTGCTCTTTTTGTCGCCGGATGTTATCGGGATAAAATAGAGGCGCTCTTCAAAGCTCCGGTCATTCAGGATGAAATGTAAAAAACCGGAAACTGAGTTTAAAAAATAAGCGATTGCCACAATCCAATTAACCGGGATGATATGTATCAACCGCGGTATTACCGCAACTGGATAAAAAAACAGGACCTGGTGCACTTCAATGTCATTGTTGAAGAGACAGATTGTCTTTTCAGCGCTGATACCAATCTGGAAAACAAAGCCCGCCAGTCAATCGAAAAATACCGGGCTATTTTAAAAAAATATATCCGTTCAAATCCTCTTTTTCTAACCACCCTGGAGCCTTTCAGTGTGGACCAGCAGGCACCTCAAATAGTGCAGGATATGGCGGAATGCGGCAGCCGGGCCGGAGTGGGGCCAATGGCGGCAGTGGCCGGGGCCATAGCTCAGTTCTGCGCCCGGGACCTGGCCAAGTATACATCCAACCTGATTATCGAAAATGGGGGTGATATCTACCTTAAAAGCCAAACCGACCGGCTACTGGGCATCGGGGCCGGTAATTCACCCCTGAGTGGTAAAATCGGGATAGAAATTGCGGCTAAAAACACACCGTTGGGAATCAGCACATCCTCCGGTACAGTCGGTCATTCCCTCAGCTTCGGTAAAGCGGATGCAGTTGTCATCCTGGCAGACTCGGCTACCCTCTCAGACGCTGTCGCTACTGCCATCGGCAATGTCATCATTACCGCCGAAGATTTTTCCCTGGGAATTCATAAAGCCCAAAATATTAAAGGAGTCAGAGGAGTGCTGCTTATCAAAGACGATCGCATGATGGTCTGGGGCGAAATCACTATCCGGCGGACGGAAATGAGCGTATAATTTACTACTCGGGTTTAGAATGCAGGGCAAACTGGGGTAGTTTGATGCCGGACTCTATGTCCTCCAGAGCGGTAACTTTCAGGTAATCCCCCGGTCTGTAACGCAGTAAGGGCCCGCCGTGGAAGCTGGATACCACCAGTTCATAAACCTCGCCCTGTTTTAGTTCATTCATCAGAACTGTTGCCGGCTGGTAATCTTCATCAATCGCTTCTCTGGCCAGTTCTGAGATCGGTATAAACTCAAAATAATTCCGGTAGGGCAAAAGAGTAAAATCTTTTTTATTCCAGCTCTGCATGCCGATCAAACCGGTTTCAGGCGTATAGTAGACCTCCATGGGCACCACTCCCCAGGTTTTTCTGATTCTTTCACGATAGTTAGTTAGCCGGTTACAGCAGCAGACCAGCCCTTTAGTCTTCCAAAAGTCTTTGGCCAGGGCGGGACGGTGCAGGAACCGCTTGATTAACCAGGTTTTAACGAAATGCCCGATCCGGTTGATATTTAAACCGCTGCGCCATTTACTTTTTGTTTTAAAACCGCTGTTTTCTCCCAGCCAGGCCAGTGTTTCAGATGAAGCTATTACGTAATCCAGTCCATGTTTAAAACTGGTTTCCATAAAGCGATTAAGCCCATAATCATTTTCAAAGTGAAAAGTATCCATGGGAACGGTCAGGTTGTTACACCCCAACCGCTGGTGAAGCGCAATACTGATCGTATCGGATATCACTTTAAGTTTGAGACAAACTAGAATCCTGTCCGAGGGTTTCAATCTGACATTACCCCGCCGGCCGGCAGAAGAGAGGACTAAAGCAGTAATCACATCATCGGCCAGGAATTGGAAATTTGAGTTGGTGAAAGGTGTGCATGTCATCCGGCCGCTTTTATCCATACTTTCCAGCCAGAAAAGCGGCTTTTCACCGGATGGGATCGAATCTGAATCCTGGCCCGGACTGGGGTAATCGGAAAATGAAGTCAATGGAATAATCCGGCGAAAATCATCGACGTTTTCAGGCTTGTAATCACAACCGAACCACCGCTTGAGAAACGCGCGGGAAATTAGTTTTATTTGCTCTTCCAGAAGGTGATTTTGCAGTGTGGTAAATTCAGAAATCGAGAAATCCAGAAAGCCGCAATATTTTTTCCAAGCCTGTTCGTGCCTGCCCTCAGTCAACAGATTTTCTTTCTGCAACGGGGGCCAGTCTCTCCATTCAGTGGAACTGGTAGTGATTCTATCGGATTGAATTTCGGTGTTCAGGTTCATATAAAAAGGCTTAATAAACAATTTAAAGTAATTAATCAAGATTTATTTAAATATTTTTGATTTTATATATAATTTTTTATAATATGAAGGCTTTTTTATTTACTGCAGCTATCCTATTATAAATCAGTTCTGAAAAAAGTCAATACCTCTCACAATGTTGTGATGAATTCAAAGCTGGCCTATTTAGTACTATAATACTTTAATACTATGATTTTTCACTTTATTCCACCTTCAGGACTTAGAGTACCGGCATGCGGTTGGCGGCAAGGTTTTTACACCGGAAACGGCAGCCTGAAGTATGATTGAACAGAGTAGTCTGAGACCCGCCAAACCGGCAAATGAAAAAATACCTTTTGGAAAGAACCCGCACAAGGTGGAAAGTCGAATAAAATAGTCAGGGAGAACCCCTGTGCACAAAATATCTGAAGGTAGTCTTCAGATTTTCAGCCCGATGTCAAGCGCCATGGTGAGAAAAAGCAAGCCCAAATAGGGGTAAGAGGATAATTTATACAGAGTCCAGGCGGCGCGCGAAGAAAGTGAACACGTCAGCCGCCAACTGGCGTAAACCATCATCAGGCCGGCAATCAGCGCTACTCCCAGATAAAGCCAGCCCAGGTCGGAGGCCAGGTACAGGCCAACTGAAGCCAGTACTAAACCGATAGAGAAAACCAGAAGAAGACGGGTGACAAACTTAAAATGGCGGTTAATCGGGAAAAAAGCCAGCCCAGCCTGCCGGTAGGCCTCCTGATGAGCCAGCATTATACTCCAGACATGCGAAGGCAGCCACAATGCAATCAGGATACACAGACAGAGCAGTTGCCAGCTCACCTGGGGGCTGACCGCCAGCCAGCCCATCAATATGGGGGCGCAACCGGCTATCATGCCCTGTGGAAAAACACAGGTCGCTCTCTTGCGGTAGACTACTGCAGCCAGTGTGCCTGCCAGATCAGCCGCAAAAACCAGAGGATGTAGTATCCAGGCTAAAACCAGACCAGCCAGGCTTAAAGCCAGGCAAAAATACAATGCATTTTCCGCCGGATATAGCCGGCCTGAAGGCAGCACCCTGCGGCGAGTCCGTTCCATGCGGGCATCAAAATGCCGGTCAAGGTAGTTGGTCAAGCCGTTGGCTCCGGCGCTGGCCAGCAAGACTGCCAAAAAAATTAACCCTGCCCGTTCGAAAGGGAGAGTTCCATTTCCGGCCAGGAAGGCTGCCACCATGGCGATAAATACCAGCAGAGAAGTTTCGCGCGGCTTGATTAGACTCAAGTATTCTTTGAATCCGCCCCGGCTGCCAATTCTTATCCGGCTGTTTTCCGCTTGCATGACTTTCCTCATCAAGGCCTGGCCTTTAAGGGGTGTCCCGGTTATCCGGAAACACCATCGGCCGGCTTTCATTTAGATAGGACTGGAGGATGATGGCTGCGGCCGCGGCATCATATTGCCCTTTTTTTTCAAATTTTGCCTTTTTTTTACTTCCGGCAGCCAGCATATCCCTGGCGGTTGCGGTGGTCAGGCGCTCATCCCTGAATTCCACCGGCAGATCCAATACAGCCTGCAGCTTTTCAATAAACTGCCGCACTTTTTCCGCCTGGCCGCCGGTAGTGCCATTCATCAAGAGCGGCCAACCGGCAATTATTTTACTAATTTGAAATTCTTTAACCAGTTTGATGATGGCCTCTACAGCGGCTGAATCCTCCACCCTTTCCAAAACCGTCAGGGGCCTGGCCAGCATTCCCAGTGGGTCGCTGACTGCCACACCTATTCTCCTATCGCCTATATCCAGTCCCAGAGTGCGCAAATTACCACCGATGGAAAAACCCCTGCTGGGGCTCTCCCTTCATTTTATCAAGGTTTTAACCAACTGGATGGCTTCATCCACTTTCGTTTTGTCTTTTCCACCCGCCTGGGCCATTAACGGCTTGCCTCCTCCTCCTCCTCCGGTCACCTGGGCAACCTTTTTGACAATATCCCCGGCACTGTAACCCTTCTGCACCAGGTCCGGTGTCACCATGG
>DATIKD010000134.1:0-4950 GCA_035477965.1 Dehalococcoidales bacterium
CCAGATGTGCGGGGCCTGCGGGGCATCCTGCAACTATGCGATGGACATGGAAGTCAACGAACCCATCCAGGAATACCGCATCAAAGCAGTCGCAGAAGGCCACACTTCCAAAGCACTGGATAAAGTTGTGGACATGATGAAAAAGACCAACAGCATGGTGCCGGGTACTGCGGCCAAAAGAGGCGACTGGGCAGAAGGGTTAGATCTGAAAAACTTCACCCAGGAAAAAGTGGATGTCATCTATTTTGCCGGATGCCAGACCAGTTTTAACAAAGACCTTTGGAAACTGGCCCAGGGGACAGCCAAACTTTTGAAGAAAGCCGGTGTTAATTTTGGCATCGGCAGCGCTGCCGAACTGTGCTGCGGCGGACGAGCGTACCAGATGGGCTACGAAACCGACTTCCTGGCCCAGGCCAAAAAGAACATGGCGTTAATTAAAAAATCCGGAGCCAAAATGCTGGTGACCGGCTGTGCCGATTGCTACAATGCTTTCAAGGTGTTGTATGATAAAGCCGGACTCAAGGGCGACCTGCAGGTCTTGCATACCACCGAATGCTTTAGTCAGTTGATTAAAGAGGGTAAGCTGAAACCTACTAAAAAAGTGAACTTAAACGTTACCTATCATGATCCCTGCCGTTTGGGAAGGATGGGTGAACCCTGGATACACTGGCAGGGTAAAAAGGTACCGGGTGACCGCTTCGTTTTTGATCCTCCCAAGACCTACCGTCGGGGCACCAACGGGGTTTATGAGCCGCCAAGAGAAGTCCTGAACGCTATCCCGGGCATCAAACTGACCGAAATGACCCGCATCAAGGAATACGCCTGGTGCTGCGGCGCCGGGGGCGGTGTCATCGATTCCAATCCCGAATTTGCCGGCTGGACGGCGCAAAAACGGCTGGATGAAGCTGTTTCAACCGGAGCTGAGGCGCTGGTGACGGCTTGTCCCTGGTGCGAGAAGATGTTCAATGACACCTCCAAAGCTAACAGCAACCTGAAGGTGTATGACATCGTAGAATTATTGGTTAAATCAGTCTAATTGAGGAGGTAAAGAAAGATGGCTTTAACAAATGAGATATACACCGCCTTCGAAGATGTGGTGGGGCCGGAAAATATTTGCTCTGATCCGGCTATGATGCCCGCCTATTTTAAAACTGAATTTTCAGCAATTATCCTGCCCAAGGACACGGCTGAAGTTCAGGCCTGTGTCAAGCTTTGCAATAAATTCAAATTGAAATTCAGACCGATCTGCACCGGCTGGTCTGGAATGTTCCCTCCCGGCATCATTTTGTTTGACTTGAGGAGAATGAACAAAATCATCGAAATCAATGAGAAAAATATGTATGCTGTGGTGGAACCATACGTTATTTCTGCCGAACTGCAGGCTGAATTGATGAAAAGAGGGTTATGCTTCTGCGTCAAGGGCGCCGGAACCAACTGCTCGGCCATGCTGAGAGGCCACGGGCATCTGGACCAGAGCACTAGCGGCGATGACCGCAACCACCTGGCCATTGAGTGGGTCACACCGGAAGGGGAAATTGTCAGGTCGGGCGCTCTGGGCTCTTCAGATGAGTGGTTCTGCGGAGACGGTCCCGGACCTTCACTGCGCTCTATTCTGACCAGCGCCGTGCCTCCGGGTGTCACTCCCGGCGTCTTCACCAAAGCGGCAGTCAAACTTTATCACTGGTCCGGTCCGGCCGCTTTCCCCATTCAGGGTAAATCTCCCAAATACACGTTGAAAGAGATTCCGGCCAACATGATGGCCCGCTATTTCAGCTTCCCCTCGGTGGAGAAGATGTGGAATGCCGAGATCAAACTGGGCGAAAACGAAATCTGTTATGAACTAATGGGTTTCAATGCGGCCATGGTGGCCTGCAATATCACCACCAGCAACGAAGAGGAAGAAGTGGTCTTCAAGAAAATGTCCAAAGCGGTGCAGGGGCCCGGTTTCTTTGTGATCATCATGGGCCACTCCAAAGATGACTTTGAATACAAAAAGAAAGTACTCTACCAGATAGTGGAAGAAAATGACGGAAAATCGCTGAAGATGGTGGAAGACCCGGAAACAGAAGGGATTCTGCTCTGCCAGTGCACGCGCATCAGCGCATCCATCCGCGAAACTTTCCGGGCTGGCGGTGCTTTCAACTCAATTCCCATTATGGGACAGCGAGACCTGACCATCAAATGGGCCATCGGGGCCGGCAAAGCCAAAGAACCGCTCATCAAACAGGGACACATTGTGGATGACGGCGGGGCTTTCTTTGGCTGGGGAGTTGAGCAGGGGCATCTCGGCAAAACCGAAATCTTCTGCAAATTTGATCCATCCAATCCGGTGGCCAAGAAAGCGGTAGAAACCTGGCAAAAAGAACAGACTGAAAGGGCTTTCAAAGAGAGCTATTTTGCCTCTACCATGGGGACTTCCCCGGAAATCAACAAAGCGCTCTGCAACTACAATGACTGGTGGATAAAAATTACTAAGTCACTGGATCCCAACAATTGCGCTCCGGCCGGCGGCTCACTGGTATAGGCCTTTGCAACAAGGTTTTCACAAAGAGGGCGGTTGGAAATTCAACCGCCCTCTTTGTTTCGCTTTTGGGTTCAAAGTATATACAGTCTTTTAAAGACCTTTTGCCGTAATTTGATATTCAAAGCGGTAGCCGGCTTTCTCTGCCAGTTCGGCCAATTTGGAACGGACGGCCTGATAGTTGACTTTATACTGGTATTTTTTGGCAAAAAGAGTGGATTGTTCTTCGATGCCGGCTTCCCTTTCTTTGCCCTTGATACTGTAGGATTCAGCCTGAAAACCGGCCCCGGCAGTATCGCCGGCCGAAAATCCGGCACTGGTTTCTTTCAGCATTTCGGTAAATTTCAGCCCGCGTCCGGCTTCATCAATTCTGAATTTGGCCTTGTACTCCAGCTTCTGGCGATTCAAAAAGGATTTGCGTTCAGCAATCACCATTGAAAGATCATAAAGGCCTTTGCTCTCTTTGATCTCCGCCGGAAGGCCGGCGGCAAAATTTTTTATCTCTTCAATCAGTGTCACTTGAAAGCTCCTTCAATTAGTCCGGTTACCCAGCCTCAGGTGTTTAAATATCCGTCCATACCAGGGCTGACTTTCACAGGCTATTTCTTTTTCTTTTCCACTTTGGAGAGGTCCAACTGGCCAGTCTCCATGAACCATTTAAACGTATCCGCCAGAGTTTCACGCAGAGCACGGGGATTATAGTCCAGTTCAAGGGCGGCTCTATCATGCCTGATATTGCGATTACAGTGGGTCAGGGCTCGAATCGAGACTTCGGTAAAAAGCGGACGGCTGCGGGTAATTTGATTAAACGCGGTAGCCACCGGCGCTCCGGTCCGGGCTAACCAGGCGGGCACCACCAGCCGGGGGATGGGTGTCCCCAACAGATCTTCAGTCAATTCCGCTAAATGGGTAACTGAAGCATAATGACCGGACAGCATATATTTGGCCGCCAGTGGGGCTTTCTCTTCGGCAGAAACCGCAGCTTGTGCCACGTCCCTGACGTCCACCCAGTCAAAACCGCCTTCCACCAGAGCCGGCAGCCTGCCCCGGGCCAGCGCCAGAAGCACCGTTCCCATATGTGAAAGCTGATAGTCATGAGGACCGATAACAGAGGTAGGATTGAGAATAACGGCATCCAGTCCCTGCTCAATCCCTTCCCTGACTTCTCTTTCAGACGCCGCCTTGGAACGGTCATAAGGCGGGCAGCCATAAGAATCCACCAGAGGACTCCTTTCATCCAGCGGTTCATCCAGCGGCTCTTGCATCATGGCATGAATGGAACTGAAATGCACCATGCGTCGAACACTGCATTTCAGGCAGGTTTCAACCACATTACGCGTACCAGTTACATTGATTTTCTCAATCTCCGCCCAGTTGTTCATGGAAAGTGAGATACTGGCGGCCAGATGGTAGACCACCTCAGCCCCGGAACAGAGGCGCGTCAGAGAATACATGTCTCCAATATCGCCTTTGACCAATTCAACATCCAGGCCTTCCAGCGCTCTCTGATCGTTATGCACCATGGCTCGCACCCTGCGGCCGCGTTCCAGAAGAAGTCTGACCAAATTGGCGCCAATATGCCCGGCAGCGCCGGTGACTGCAACTATCATGCAAGGATTATAACATAACCGGAGGATCGAAGGTCAAAACACCGGAACGAATCAACTGAATTATTAACCAGGGAGGGTGTGTTTAAACTAACAATGCCACACCGAAAGGGGAAAATTTTGATAAAACTAAATTACAGGTCATACGCGGCTATCATAAGTCCACCTGATGGGTAGCTTTTTTACGGGCGGCTACTTCGGGCGGCTACTTCGCTTGACTGATGATTTCTGCTACAATGTGCGTACTATATGCTGACGGTATTTTTAGCTGTTTTGTGCTCGCTCATGATGCTGGCAGGCTTAGCCGGCATCATTTTGCCGTTTATCCCGGGAGTTCCTCTGGCCTGGTTAGGACTTTTTATCTATGCTATCGGCACCGGCTTTGAACGGATTTCCATCTTCACAACCGTCGTCTTTTTTATCTTAACACTGCTGACACTGGTATTGGACCTTATTTCGCCCATGCTCGGCGCCAAGAAATATCGAGCTAGCAAGTGGGGCATAATCGGGGCTACATTGGGTCTGCCCGCAGGTATCCTTTTCTTAGGGTTCTGGGGGATAATCCTCGGGCCATTTATCGGCGCACTACTGGGAGAGTTGATATCCAGAAGAAAAGGGAGCCTGGCTTTCAAATCGGCCTTCGGCACGGTTATCGGTTTTCTGGCAGGTACTTTGGTGAAAATAGTCATTGTCCTGATCATGATGGGTTTTTTCATCGCCTCGTGGTTCTGAATCGATGCTCGACCCACATCTGCGTAACCTGCTTTAGTAGGGTACAAAAGGTACCTCGCAAACAAAATTGGACTTTATCCGGATGAAAAG
>DATIKD010000135.1:0-1909 GCA_035477965.1 Dehalococcoidales bacterium
CGGCAAAACGTTATAATTAGCCCATAATCACGCTATAAAAGACGTGCCTGTAATAGTTAACTTGAGGAAATGAGAAACATGTCTCCAGCTATCGATGATATCATGCAGCAAAAACTGAATAAATTGAACTCGCTCCGTGAAAGCGGTATTGAACCTTTCCCTTATGGTTATCACCGCACGCATACCGCCCGGGAAGCAGTGGCCAATATCGAGGCTAACAAGGAGCAACTTGCATCCCAGGAGTTTGTGGTCAATTTGGCCGGGCGCATCATGTCCAAACGGGGCATGGGTAAAACTTGTTTTATGGATTTGGTTGATGGAAGTGGTAAAATCCAGCTTTTTTTCCGAATCAATAATCTGGAAAGCAAATATGATCAGATAAAGTATCTGGATATTGGTGATATCGTGGGAGCCGAAGGGAAGCTGTTTTTAACCCGGACTCAGGAACCCACGATTGAAGTCAGGAACTTCACTTTGCTGGCTAAAGCTCTTCAGCCCTTGCCCGAAAAATGGCACGGACTGGTGGATGTGGAAAAGCGGTACCGCCAGCGCTATTTGGACCTGATTTCCAATCCGGAGGCTAAAAAAGTCTTTGAAATTCGCAGCAAGACATTAACCGCAGTTCGAGATTTTTTAAACCGCCGCGGGTTTATGGAAGTTGAAACTCCGGTTTTACAGCCGGAAGCCGGAGGAGCCTCGGCCAAACCTTTTATAACGCATTATAATGCCCTGGACCGTGATTTCTATCTACGAATTGCGTTGGAATTACACTTAAAAAGGTTGATAATCGGCGGATTTGAAAAAGTTTACGAAATGGGGCATGTTTTTCGTAACGAAGGCATCGATTTCAAACATAATCCGGAATACACCCTGCTTGAAACCTATGAAGCCTATGTGGATTATCTGGATGTAATGAAAATGGTGGAAGAGATGATATCTTCAGTTTGCCAGCAGGTGCTGGGGACGATGAAAATTGAATATAACGGCCAAACTCTGGACTTCACTCCTCCATGGAAGCGTATCGAAATGCGTCAGGCTATCATCCAGTATGCGGGGATTGACATCGAACAATTCCGGGATACGGAGTCGCTAAGGAATGAAATGCTGCGGCGCAATATACAGTTCGATCAGTCCAAAGAGCGCGGCAAATTAATCGACGAACTGGTGTCTACCTTTGTTGATCCGCATTTGATTCAACCAACTTTTATGTATGATTACCCGATTGAAATGTCACCTCTGGCTAAAAAGAAGCCGGGGAGCGAACATATCGTGGAACGTTTTGAACCCTATGTAGCCGGAATGGAAATTGGTAATGCATTCACTGAGTTGAACGATCCCATAGACCAGCGCCAGCGTTTTCAGAAACAGGTCGAAGAAAGGGCCCGCGGCGATGAAGAAGCCCAGGGGCTGGATGAAGATTTTGTGACAGCTATGGAGCACGGCATGCCTCCTACCGGCGGCCTGGGCATAGGTATTGACCGTGTGGTAATGCTGTTCACCAACCAGACTTCCATCCGTGAAGTGATTCTTTTCCCGGCATTAAAGGAAAAATGAATTACAGTGGATAATAGACTGGCTGACCATTGGTTCAAGATTAAACAAAACGAGAATATATAATATTTTGGGCGATATATAGTATCCCGGAGAGAGAAAATGTTTGACCTTAAATTAATCCGAGAAAATCCGGAAATGGTGCGTGAATCTCTGGCCCACCGCAAGGATTCCAGCCCGGTGGATGAAATTATCAAGCTGGATAGTGAGCGCCGTCAAAAAGTGACTCAACTAGAGGAATTGCGGCATGCCCGCAAGGGCGGCAAAATGGCGCCGGAAGAGGGCCGCAAACTGCGTGACCAGATAACCGCTTTGGAAACCGCAACCGGTGAACTGGACGCCAGATTGAAAGATATGC
>DATIKD010000136.1:0-1885 GCA_035477965.1 Dehalococcoidales bacterium
CCGAAACCAAGTGTTTTCACCAGGGCATTTTTGTTAATGGCATATTCGGTTGCCATCCTGACTCTGACATCATAAAAAGGCGAATTTTCATCGCGGCTGTTCAGATTAAGAGCTACCATTCCCATGAAATTCTGCAAGACTTTTAACCCGGCCTGGGTTAATTCGGAGGTTGTCTTAGCCTGCCTGGAATGAGTGGCATCGCCGGCCCCGGATTTCATGGCCATGATCTGGGTCATCCTGTCTGCAATAAATGTACCTTCAATAGCATCCAGGTAAGCTTTTTGTCCCCAATAACCGTCCCATCTTTCCAATCTGATTTTAACGTCCGGCTCATAGGAAACCTGCTTAAAAGGTCCGGTGCCAACTGCATTAATGGCTGCCCAGTTTTCCCCATTTTTCTGGACCGCAGTTGGAGATGCAATCACAGTTCCGGCGACAGTCCCCAGAGAAATATTCTCGAATCTGGCCAGTTTGATACTCACTGTGTTGCTATTGGTTACATCGCAGGAGAGAATATTTTTCCCGTATTTCCCGGCTTTTATCATAGCATCAACGTTGAATTTAACGGCCTCAGCATTGAAGTCGGTGCCGTCATGAAACTTAACCCCTTGCCTTAAAGTGAAGGTGATGGATAAGCCATCGGATGAAACCTTATAGTCAGTAGCCAGTCTGGGTTCAAATCCTCCTATGAATTTACCATCCATAAGAGGTTCCATGGCTGGGTCTGCCGGAAAACCTTCTCCGCCGAATATTTTGGGGCCCCACCCGAAACCGGAAGCAGGCGGGTTGCTCCAGATTATCCTTAGAGTGCCACCGACCTGGGGTGTAATTGCGGGTTTGGAGGTGGTTGAAGGAGCGGCAGTTGTAGAAATCGTGGGTGTAGTGATATCAGGTTGAGTTGCGGGGGGAGTGGGAGATGACTCTCCGCAGGCTGCCAGAGTGGCCAATAAAACTACCAGTAAAAGACAAATAATCAGGGCCGATTTTGACTTGAACATTTCTACCTCCATACATTGTGCCAAATTTTATAAAGCGGGTAATTTGTCTTTCGCCTGAAAACGGACCGGATGAATTTATCGCTGCCGGCTGCTCCGGGCTGAGAATTTTCCCCGTACTTCACAGGTTAATTTTGGCCAGGCTTGTTTTGTATCAAGTCTTGAAACCAGGGTAAATGATTATTTTCCAGCTTCAAGGCAAGAATAAAACCGAAGTAATGAATGAAAATCCTGGTCAATATTTAGTTGTTAAAGAACTAAACCAGAATAACTCCGGCGGTTAAACCGGAACGTATTTTTTCACCTGTTTCCAGGAGTTCCGTTATTCGGAAAAATTGTTCCTTTTAAGTGCGCCAAATTTAAACAGATAATATCCGGATTGTCAACTACAAAAATTACCTATCATCATCCTGAGTGAATTCCCAATCTGTGCAAAGCGCAATATTTTAGCCCTTCTTTTTGGGGTTTCCCACTTAAGCCCGTAATTTGCTTTTGTGGTTATGAATTTCCTAACTGACATCAATCTTGACAAGCTGGGCCGCCATGTAACTATTGGCATCAGATACCATAAACGCTATTATTCGGGCTACTTCTTCCGGAGCACACATGCGCTTTAAGGGGGTCATTTTTTTGATATTATCCCAGAACCCGGGAGGAAGATGCTTTGAACCCAGGTTAGTTTCAGCCGCGGGGGGTAAAAACAGGTTTACATAAATACCCAAAGGCAGTAATTCTTTGGAAAGGGACATACTCCAGGAATCCACCGCTCCTTTGGAGGCGCCGTAAGCTGAGTCTCTGGGGAAACCCTGCCCGCCGGAAAAATTAACGATTTTCCCGTATTTCCGCGAAATCATGTGAGGGACAACGGCCTGAACCATATTGAGTGAACC
>DATIKD010000137.1:0-16582 GCA_035477965.1 Dehalococcoidales bacterium
CAGACCGCCCGCGTGGCCTCGTTATGCGGAGCTAACAGCGTGGCTTTTCACGCCGCTTTCTATCTCAAAGACAACCCTTTGCAGGTCTATGACCGGTTAAAAATACTGCTGGCCGGGATGACTGCTGACCTGCGTCGCCAGAACAGGCCGATATTATTGCGTCCGGAATTGATGGGTAAGAACAGCCAGTTTGGCACACTGGAGGAGTTGTTGAAACTGTGCAGTGAAGTGGAGGGTTTAGCTCCCTGCATTGATTTTGCCCATTTGCATGCCCGCGGCGGCAAACAAAATTCTTATTTTGAATTCAAATCAGTTTTAAACCAGATTGAGAAGCGGCTGGGCCGCCCGGCCCTGGAGAACATGCACATCCATGTTTCTGGAATTAAATACAGCGCGGCCGGTGAACTCAATCATATCAATTTGAAGGACTCTGACTTAAAATACATTGAGCTTCTCACGGCTTTAAAAGAACATCAGGCAGGCGGAGTGGTAATATGCGAGAGCCCCAATCTGGAGGAAGATGCCCTGCATCTGATGGAAACTTACCAGAAAGTTTAAGGTTAAACCGCCGGAAACCCGGATTCAAAACAACCGGAGCTTAAAGCGATGCCGTCATTATATTTTTATTATGTTTTTAACCGCTTGCGCCAGTCTGCTATAATATAATGACAGGTTATTATAAAAAAAATTAGCGGGGCAGGTTGAAAATATCATTTTATGCGTAATACGATTATCATCATAGCTTTGTTGGCAATTGGCTTTTTTATTTTTTATACCGTTTCCAATAATACCAGGCCCGAGCCAACAGTAGTGCCTCTCAGTGAAGTGATCAGTCTCTCCCAGCAAAATCAGATTGAAAGAATCGATATCGCCGGAGATAAGCTCACTGTGACCAAAAAAGGCGGCACAGAAATTGTCACCTATAAAGAAAGCAATACCAATCTGGCAGACTTGAGGGCTCTGGGTCTGGTCACCGATAATATTGTCCTGGCCCCGGAGGAACCAGGCGGCATCAACTGGGGAAACATCCTCTTGAATATTTTACCCATCATATTGATTGGTGTAATAATCTATTTCCTTTTCCGGTCCGCCCGGGGTGCTAATAATCAGGCGATGCGTTTTGGGCGCAGCCGGGCCAGGCTATTCCCGGCAAATAAACCAACCGTGACCTTTGATGACGTAGCCGGAGTGGAAGAAGCCAAAGAGGAACTGTCCGAAGTGGTTGAATTTCTCAAAAACCGTGAGAAATTTCAGAGTCTGGGAGCCCGGATCCCCAAGGGTGTATTGCTGGTAGGACCTCCCGGCACTGGTAAGACTCTGCTGGCGAAAGCGGTCGCCGGTGAAGCCGGAGTACCCTTCTTTTCCATTAGCGGCAGTGAATTTGTAGAAATGTTTGTGGGTGTAGGCGCCTCCCGCGTGCGAGACCTTTTTGATCAAGCCAAACGCAATGCGCCCTGTATTGTCTTTATTGATGAAATAGATGCCGTAGGCCGTCAGCGAGGCGCTGGGCTGGGCGGAAGCCACGATGAACGTGAACAAACTTTGAATCAAATTCTGGTTGAGATGGACGGGTTCGATACCGGCACAACTGTTATCGTTTTGGCCGCTACTAACCGACCGGATATTCTGGATCCGGCCCTCCTGCGACCGGGACGTTTTGACCGGCGGGTGGTATTGGATGCGCCGGATATTAACGGCCGGCTTGGCATTTTAAAAGTACATTCTAAAGGCAAACCGTTGGCCAATGTAACGGACCTGGAAACCATCGCCAGGGCTACCCCCGGGTTTAGCGGAGCGGATTTAGCCAATCTTATAAATGAAGCCGCCATTCTGGCGGCGCGGCGCAACAAAAAAGTAATTGAAATGGCCGAACTGGGAGAATCGATTGACCGGGTTATCGCCGGACCGGAAAGAAAAAGCCGCCGTATTACCCCCAAGGAAAAAGAAATGACGGCCTATCATGAAGCCGGGCATGCCCTGGTGGCCAAAATACTGCCCCATGCTGATCCGGTGCATAAAATATCTATCATTTCCCGCGGCCGTATGGGGGGATATACACGCATGCTTCCCTCCGAAGACAAATACATGGCTACCCGTTCGGAATATAAAGATTTTCTGGCAGTGGCCATGGGCGGCCGGGTTGCTGAAGAACTGATTTATAAAGAAATGACCACCGGCGCAGCTCAGGATATGAAACAGGCCACTGACCTGGCCCGGAAAATGGTGACGGTTTACGGAATGAGTGATAAAATGGGCCCCCGCACCTTCGGTCAGAAAGAAGAAATGATTTTCCTGGGCCGTGAGATTTCCGAGCAAAGGGATTATAGCGAAAAAACAGCTTTACAGATTGACCTTGAAGTCAGCAAATTGATCGATGAAGCGCATCAGACAGCCGTACGCGTTCTGACTGAGTTTAAAGACCGGTTGGTCCATATTGCTCAGGTGCTGGTAGCCAGAGAAACACTGGAAGGGGCTGATATGGAAGCTGTTTTGAATGGAACCGAATTGCCGGCTCTTCCGGCTGCAGTCGCTGCCAACCAACCGGCGCCGGTCGCTGTTCCCCGTCCAACGCCCCCTGTCACTGCACCTGATGCCAATCCCAGACCTATTCCGTCGTAATAATCTTTATGAAATAAAAAAGCCGGCTGATTTAGCCGGCTTTTTTTGTTATAGGGAACAGCGTGGAATTTTTTTGGACAAGAGAGATTGAGATATAACTCAAGTTCCCAGAATAGACTTTAGACGGGTTTCCAGATTTAGCTGCAGCATTTGACGGCGGTCAGTGATGGGGTATTCCTTGAGTCCCTCGCGGGACAGGACAAACAGCCTTTGCGCTACGCTTAAAGCCCCAACGATGTCATGAGAAACATAGACCGTGGTGGTGCGGTAGTTGGCCAGCACATCTTTTAACTGCCTCAGAAGCATGTCCGCCAGGGCATTATCCAGGCTGCTGAAAGGCTCATCCATTAACAGAACCTCCGGCTCAATAGCCAGAGCGCGAGCGATTGCTACTCTTTGTACCATTCCGCCGCTGAGCTGGCGCGGATAATAATTGTAGTACCCCTGCAAGCGCATCAGTCTCATCCAGCCTATGGCCCGCTCTTTTACTTTAGTCCGGTCAGCAATGGAAGCCTTGAGCACCAGCGCCACATTATCCAGCGCGGTCCTCCAGGGCAGCAGGCGGTAGTCCTGAAAAACGTAGCCAATCCTCTGGCTGCGCACCTCAACCCGGCCGGAATCAGGTTTAAGGGTACCCGCAATCAATTTCAAAATAGTGGTTTTGCCGGAACCGGAAGGCCCCAGGATAGCCACAGATTCGTGGGACTTAATTTCAAAGCTGATCCGGTTTAAAACGTTTTTCCCGTTAAATGCTATGCTAACATCTTCAAACTTTATCATCAGGTTTTTTTCCAGCGCATTAAATAGTCCCGTGTCGGCCTCAGAATCCCGAATTCCACCAGCCCCATTAAAGCAAAGGCAGTTAAGATCCAGGCAAAAAGGGCGGGAGTATCCAGAAATGACCAGGCTTTGAAGAATGACTGCCCAATTCCGTTGCGCCCGCCCATGAATTCGGCCAAAATCAAAGCCCGCACACCTATGCCGGAGGCGTTAGTCAGCCCTGCCATGATACTTGAACCAATCCCGGGTAAATATATTTCCCGTATTTTCAAATGAGAAGGAATTTTGTATACCCTGGCCATCTCTAAAACTCGGGAATCAATCGCCAGCATCCCTTCCAGAGTGTTAACATAGACAATGGGTGTGGTTATGAGACCCACCAAAAACAGCACCGGCAGGCTGCCGATGCCGAACCACAACATGGCCAGCACGGCTAATATGATGACCGGTACCGTGACTATCGTCCAGCGCATGGGTTCCAGGAAAAAGCGCAGCTGGTAGTTCATTCCGGCCAGGATGCCCATGATGATTCCCAAAACCGAGCCGGCGCCCAATCCGATAAATAGCCTGCCCAGGCTGTGCCCGAACTGAGTCCACAATTCGCCTTTCAGCAGCAGATTTCCCAGGGCAACGAAGGTATCTTGAGGTGAGGCTATTATCACTCTGGAAAATAACATGGATAATACCTGCCACACCAGCAGCATGGTTATTATACTCAGGGTAATGTAGAAACCCCGGCTCCGGTACCAACTTTGAATTTTTTGCCTAACAGCATCAGGGTTTAAAGTAGAACCCATCGTCCGGCAGTTTCCCTCCAATAAAGTTAGGTGAGACTCTGGCCAGGGTATTGAAAAAGTTCTCCAGATCTGATCGCGCCTCGATAGCAGTAACGAAACGCCACTCCACATTTTTTAGTGAAGCGGTCAAAACCGGAGCGGTAAATCCCTGCTGTGCCAGTGCTCGCGCACCCACCTCACCGGCCTTTTCCGGATTGGCCAGCATCCAGTCTACAGCTTTAGCATACTCTGTCATAAAAACTTTGACAACCTCCGGTTTGTTGATCATTTCACCCAGCACAATAGTACCTGCCACAGGAGTAACCGGTCGGCTTCCCCAGGGTTCTTTCCAGGCGGCTCCCACGTTGATGGCGCGCACAAACTTCAGACCTGAACTTTCTCCTCTTAATATTACTGAAGTGGCTGAAGGTTCAGATAGGAGCACATAACGTTCCATCCCGGTCAATAACAACTGAGAAGCCTGGATCGGATCGGGAGCATAGGAGATAGTGATGTCTTTGTTGAGGTCCATGCCGTATTGCTGGACTAAGGATTGGAACATGGCATCCGGCACGGCATGCTGGTAAGGAACCACCACCTTTTTGCCTTTCAGGTCGGTCACAGTCCGGATTTCGGTATCGGGTGTGACCACAAAGAGAATGTTCCAGATAGAATTGTCCAGGAATTGCAGTTTCACCCCTCGATTATAAAAAGTGGCGGCGCCGTTGGAGGGCAAAGAAAGGAAGTCCGCCTGTGCGCCGGTGACCATAGCCTGCAATTGGGCGGGAGTAGCCCAGATATCCAGGGTGGTTTTATTGGCCACTGCCGCCAGGCTGTTGTTTTCCACCATATAAGCCAAAGGAATGGTCAATGGGCCGATTGTGCCCACCAGCCGGATGTTGTCCAGTTTTCTAACAGGTGTGGGGGTAGGTGTGGGTGACGGGGCAGGCGTTGTGGGAGGAGTGATAATTGAAGGAGTGGGAGAGGTTGGAGTTACCGCCGGTGTAGTGGGTGTTACGGAAATGGTCGGGCTGGCAGGTGGGGTTGTAGCAGCCGGCTTTGCGCAGGCCGTCAGCATTGATGCCAGCAGACCAATTAATACCAGTGTAAGCAAGATAAGCCTTCTCAAAGTAAACCTCCATGGTTAGCTGATTTATCCCTTATATCTAGTATTATTATACCTTTAATTACACTGCCTGTCCTGTTTTTATACACTTGTTATGCCAGGGAATTCCCAGTGGTGATTAGTCCCAACACACCATTTTGGCTGGATTACGCTCTTGATTATTGCGGAAGGGTGCAGGAGTGGACAGGGGCGGCTGAAGAATTTCTAGCGAGGATTTCTCGATAGTTTTTGCATCGACGCAAGACCGCAGGCTAGAATTCGAAGGCGTTGTCTGAATCTGGAGTGATTTATGAACAGGTTTTATTGGGCCGTAATAATGGCTCTTTTTTCAGGAATATTTTTGTTATCGACCTGCGCCGGAAAAGAAGGAGCTATGATGGCCCAGAATGGAGACCAGGTTAAAGTCCATTATAAAGGCCCTTTCTTAACCCGTAAATTTGCCCCGTTTGTTATATCTCAGCCGGATTCTGCGCTTCGGACTATCCGGTTACATCTCTCTTCCTGAAAAGGTAAAATGCCACCGCCGTGAAAACCACCACATATGCCCCCAAAACCAAGTAAGCCTCAATGGTTGAGGGTGCCTGCTGTGAGCCTCCACCGAACCTGAATACCCTCGGAAGATTGCTCAGGGCGTTGATAGCATTGACATTGGCTGAAAACAGGTAGCTGGGAATTTCGGCTACCCAACCGCCGGCAGCCCGCATTAACGGGGTGAGAATTGGTTCCAGAAACAGGATGCCCACTCCCACCGCAATACCCGGCATGGCTGAACGGCCTATTACGGCAAAAAGTAGTCCCATCATCATAAACGGCAGAATGATGAAGAGAGTGCGCCAGAATTGCAGAAATTGACTCCAGCCGTAACTGGCGGTAAAAAAGCTGAAGTCCAGAGAGTTTCCGGCCCAGGCGTTGGTGATAATACTCATGATGAAACCCACCGCCAGGCTGACGGCTACCAGGATTATGACCACTACCGCCACCGAAATTATCTTGGCGGCCAGCAATTGAACCCGGCCTTTTCCGCTGATAAGAGCTATTCTCAAGGTGCGCCAGTTGTATTCGTTTCCGACCGTACTGGCGATTAAAATCACAGCCATTACTGCTCCGAAGGATGAGAGCATTGACAGGCTGAACGGAATGGAGGCTGAAATATCCAGAATATTCACCATGCGAGACATCCCTCCGCTGCCGGGGTTGGACAGCGCAATTCTGGAAATAGCGTATAAAAGCAAATTGATTATCACGATGATACCCATCGTGACAAAAAGCACAATCCAGGTCATCCCGCGTTTACGTAATTTGAAGAGTTCAGCATGCAGCAATTTACTCACGGCCGTCACCCCCGGTTAGTTGCAGGAACACTTTCTCCAGTCCGGAGTTGCGCTGGATAAGTTCTGAAGCAAAAATCCCCTGCTCGGCCAGGGCTTTGTTTACCAGTGAGGCATTTTCCGCCGGAGCCTCCAGTACCAGGTAGCCGTTTTCGATTTTAGTGGACTTTACCCAGGTCAACCCGGAGAGTATTTTGAGGGCCTTTTCAGTATCATCAACCTTTATCTCCATCATCCGGTGGTTAGTCAGCAATTCCTGAACTGAAGCGTCTGCCAGTGTTACTCCTTTTTTAAGTATTGCCACTCTGGTACAGACCTGCTCCACCTCGTGAAGCAAATGACTGCATAAAATAACCGCCCGATTTTCATGGGCTAACTGGGGAATCAAATCCCGTATTTCCTTCATACCCGCCGGATCCAGACCGTTGGTGGGTTCATCCAGGATGATCAGCTCGGGATCCCTGAGCAATGTGGAAGCTATGCCCAGCCGCTGTTTCATCCCCATGGAATAATTGCTGTATTTATCCTTAGCCCGGCTCAGCAAATTGACCCTTTCCAGCACCTCGGTAATCCTGTTTCGCGAGATGTCTCCGATAGAAATTGCCAGCGATTCTAAATTATCCCGGCCGGAAAGATAAGGATAGAAAGCCGGAGACTCAATCACTGCGCCGATTTTCTTCAGGGCCGACCAGGGGTTATCTTTCAAGTCACGGCCAAAAACTTCAATGCGCCCTCTGGTCGGGGTTACCAGGTTCAGTATCATGCCTACTATGGTACTCTTACCGGCCCCGTTAGGACCCAGCAAACCAAAAACTTCACCACGGCTGATTTCAACACTAAAGTTATCAACCGCCTTCAGGGTCCCGAAGTTCTTGGACAGGTTGGTGGTGCGCAGAATTACTTCTTTCCGAGAAGCCGCCGCCTGGGTTTCCGAATTGGTTTGAACGATAGTAGTCAGGTTTGTTCACCCTCCTCTTTGAGAGTTTTGGTACCCGGATTCCGGCGATTCCAGCCATTTTCCTGGTGCTGCCTGGTCAGAAGTTCTTCGCCGGATGGAACAGGGGTTAATTCTGGCTGTTCTATCAATGAAAAAATGCGTTTTGACCCCTTAAAAAGCACAAAAGCCGCTCATCACTGAACGGCTTACAGACTTACCCTATTTCCCTGAACATCCGACCTATATAATCGCAAGTTGTAAAACATGATAAACGTCTATATATTATGGTACCATGTTAAGTTTTATTTTGCAAACCGCTTGCAGCTTACTCATTGCACTTATTATTGAGATATGTATAATTAATAGCGAATACACTGACGAACAGTCTTTCCAGTCAAGCAAAATTGCGGTTAATTTCTTGACACTACCAGCCTGCAAGGACTTGATTCGCATCGGGAGACCGGGGGTACCGATTTAAAAATATAGTATGACTGAAGAGCAAAATATTAGCGCAGAAGGAGAAACATATGATTGACAGAGGGATTTTTGATCTAACCGGTAGAGTCGCTCTGGTTACCGGCGGCAGCCGCGGACTCGGCCGCGCTATGGCCGAAGGGCTGGCGGCATTCGGGGCGGATATTGCCATTGCCGCGCGCGACCAGGGAAAAATCGATGAAACACTGGGGATACTGGCCAAATACAAAGTCAGGACTCTGGGAATTTCGGCGGATATGACCAGCGAGGCGGACATTAAAAGGATGGTGGATGATACAGTCAAGAAATTCGGGCGCATTGATATCCTTTTCAATAATGCCGGCATTGCCAGACCGCAGCGTCCCATACATGAGGAGGTGGTGGCCGATTTTGATATTATCATCAACACCAATCTCAGAGGGCCGTTCCTGGTTTTAAAATACGTCCTGCCAATAATGATGAAACAGAAAAAAGGTGCGATAATCAACACCTCATCAACTGCCGGACTCAGGGCTGAAATCCCGGAAATCGCGCCGGTAGCTTACTGCGCCGCCAAAGCAGGTATCAACCTGATGACCCAGGTTGCCGCTATCGAATATGCCCAATACAATATTCGAGTCAATTGCATTGCCCCCGGCATGCATCATTCTGAGATTGGTCATGATATTCCTCGTCCCAGCACTCCTCCCGACCCTCAGCAGATCGCCGCGATGCAGGCCAGAATGAAGAAAGCCAGTGAAGATATCCCGATGAACCGCATGGCCGAAGCTAACGAAATGGCCGGGCTGGCGGTATTGCTGGCTTCAGATGCTTCCAGCTATATCACAGGCCAGATAATCGTGCAGGACGGCGGACGTTCCGCCAAGCACTAGGATTTCTACTTTCTCCGGCAGAAAAAGGCCTCCCGCAGGGGAGGCCTTTTTGTTTCAAATAGTGCCAAATTTCAGTTTGGGAAAAAGCCTCAGGGGGTTAAAACGGCCCTAAATCAATAGTTGAGTATTTATCCAGCTATCTTTTTCCAGAACATAGGATGAGCCGGAAAATTCCACCGGTTTCCCTTCCGGATTCAGGCTGAACGAAGCCGTATGTTCACCGGTTTTGATAAAACCCAGATAGAGCAATACCCTTACAGAAGCATAATTCACATTGGCGGTAGAGCTGGTAATTTTTTTCAGGTTCAAGTTCTTAAAGGCGTAATCAATAACTGCAATGCTAGCCTCAATGGCCAGGCCTTTGCCCTGAAACCGCGAATGCAGAGTATAGACCAGGTTCCTTTCCTCATGGTTTTCACCGTTAAGGGAAATATAACCTATGACTTTGCCGGAGGCAGTTTCACAGATTGCGAAGAATTGTGAGGTTTTGGCCGGATGCTCTATAATGTCCTTCACTTCTTTCTCTGAAGTGGGGAAAGGGGGGTCATAGGCGGCATATTCTGAAACTGATTTATCCATCGCGACCTCCATCAGGTCGCTCCAGTCATCAGGCGTAAAATCTCGGATCAACAGTCTTTTGGTCTTTAATGATACGGTCATAAGCTGACTCCTCAATGCCGGTTGACGCAGGCTCGCAGGGTTGATTGTGTCCATTATGCCCTATAGACCGGCTGATAGTAAAGAAATTAACTGTTTGGAAGGCGTATAACAGCTCTGTTTCAAAGAGAGTCCCGGCAAAAACTGGCTTGCTTTTGTAGATCACAGGGTATATTATTTTCTTAATTTCCAGTATACTTACCGCACTGTCCGAATATAACCCGAATTAACCCGGCCGTCAGACTTTCAGGATTCAATGCAAACGAGATTCAGTTTGAAAATAATATCGATATTGATATAATAACCTGAAAAGGGCTAATTAATTGTGATTCGAGTAAAAGACTATATAGGAGGAGGACAAAATGAAGTTAGGTCGATTTATTGTTGACACCCATGTTCATTCACAGCGCCATGCCGCTGGGGCGGCCCTGAAGGGATCCAAAGACTATGGTGATCTGGGCCGGGTCATGGGCCAGATGGATGCCTATGATAACTCCGCTCGCCTGCTTTATGACATGCAGTGTTACGGGGTGGATATGTGTGTCCTGGAGCCGGCCTTTGGGATGACCAATGAGATCAATGTAGAGCAAATGAAACGCAATCCAGAAAGGTTTGTCTGTAATGCCTGGCCGCGCAACTACCAGAAGAAGATCATGGCCGGTGAAGCCGAATTCTCAATCGAGGTTTTTTGCCAGGAACTGGATGCCATGCTGAGCACCGGCAACTATGTAGGTGTAGGAGAAGCTGTTCCGCCTCGCATGCCTGACCGCAAAGGGAAACATCCCAAATTTGTGGAAGAGCATCAAATTATTGAGGACATGATGCAGATTATTGAAGTCTGCCGGGCGCATAAAGTGCCGTTCCGCTATCACTCCGGCCTGCCGGGTGGATATGCCATTGGCTACCATATGAGCCCCACTACTTTCAACCCCCTCTGGGCTCATACCCTGGCAGTATCTTTTCCTGAAGTGCCGATTATTCTGGAACATGCCGGAATTGAGGGCGGATGGTGGGAGCATTTCTTTGAGGAGTGTTTACATGTAGCAGCAGGACACAAGAATGTCTATCTGGAGACCGGACGCTTTTGGACCGAACTTTATTATAAAGCCCTGCAGGATCCCGGCGTCGGCGCGGAAAAGTTAATCTGGGGAACGGATTGGGGCGCCAGCCTGCCGGTATACCAGTATCCGTCTCCTGACAGCCATGGTTATACCCGTCAGAATGTGAATGAAGGCATTGTCCGGCATCAGGTGGATATCTGGGGCTGGAGTCTCAAACAAATTGAGCGCCTGCATATTTCGCAGGATGATATGAACCTGATTCTGGGCGGCAACGCTTTGCGCCTCTATAATCTTAAACTGCCAGGCGGCCTCACCCGCATGTTCAGGCTGACTGAAGATCAACTCACCGCCCTGAAACAGCAAAAAGCTGCCGGGGGTTAAAACTTACGCCGCAACCAATTATCCCGTGACCCAAAAAGAGCCCGGTTCGACCGGGCTCTTTTGATCTGTTTACCCGGGGCTTATTCTTTTCTTAACAGAACGGCGTTGGTAATAAAAATGGAGGGTCTTTCTACAATCTTGAAACCAGCTTTTTGGGCAATTTCAACGCTATGCGCGAAAGTGGCATAGGTGACGTGCAGTTTGGGTTCAGCCAGCAGAAATAAGCTGCCGGGTTTAAGAACAGAGCGAATATCGGCGATTAGTCCGGCTTTAGATGTTACTTCATGCATCATCCAGAAGGACAGCGCAAAATCCAGCGGACCGTCCACGCCCAGTTTATCCGGTGAGGACTGGTGCAGAACAACGCGGTCCTGAACTCCGGCTCTGACAGCCCGGCGGTGAATACCCTCCAGCATTTTGGTCTGTAAATCGGCTGCAATCACCTGCCCGCTTTCGCCCACCAGCCTGGCCATCGGGATGGTGAAGTAACCCATGCCGGGTCCCACATCCAGTATTTTATATCCTTCTTTTATATACGGCCTTAAAATCCTTTCAGGTTTTTGAAACATTTTGCGGATGGGATTGTCAAAGGTAAAACATATCCACCACGGACAGAGTATCTGGGCTGATTTGCTGGTATTCTTTCCGGCACACATCTTTAGCCTCGTTTTTAGCCTTTCTAAAATGAAGTCTCGCCAAACCGGCGGACTTTACTCGTAGCCGGTTTGGCCTTAGTTATTTTAACTGAAACGCTTTGAAAAATCTCTCTTGCCGCCAACCCAGATCTGAGCGGGATCAACTTTGGTGCGCAGGATTTCCAGTTCTTCCTCAGTGGGCGGAACTGTCTCCTGCAGGTCGGCCGCCACTTTTAGGTCCCATTCAACTTCAGCTTTAACTCTTTCTACGGTCATGCCCACGCAGGCGTGGACTGATTTTAATATCATCTCACCATTTTCGAAACCGTATATCCCCAGGTCCGTGATAACAGTTGAAGGGCCGGTATCGGGCGGAAGACCAGCTTTCTCCCGCTGCCCGGGCAGTCCATCCAGGTAGCCCGGACAGGTGACAAAATCCACCTTGCGCCGGAAGCGGTTCTTCTTCTGGCGTACGACTATACAGGTTTTGGGACAAAAACTGATAACGTCATTAGCGCCGCCGCCGCCCGGATAACGGTAGAACGGGTCTTTGTAATCACCCACCACGGTATCATTGATGTTGCCGTACATATCTATTTCTCCGGCTCCCAGAAAACCCAGGTTGATGTGACCGGCTTGTCCCATGCAATTGATATAAAAAAGGCTATTCAACTGATCGGCATAAGTTTGTGAACCCAGAGTATCAGTTGAGGCTGGTAAATCAAACAGACTGGTTCTGACAATCCCGTTCTCAATAATAACGGTAGTAGCGGGAGCATGGGTGTATTTGGCCAAAAGGACCGCCAGCATGGGCAAACCCAGTCCCACATAAATCACATCACCATCCTTTATTTGATGGGCAGCGCTGACAATCATCTGGTTGGCCGCAAGATCTGCTTCCAGGTTCATTTTTTGTTTTATCATCCTTGCACCTTTTCCACGCCGGTAAAAACGGGGTCACTGGGAACCGGATCCATTTCCAGTTTTTGGAAATAGGCCGCACCCTTCAACTCACGTCTCACCTTAAGGTATTCATTCCAGTCTTTCACGCCGTAGACCATTTTTTGCAGATAAAACTCATATTTTTCGGGCGGGCCGACCTCGGCATAAAATCCGAACTGGTCGTCACCGTAACAGCCGGCCAGGTGCATGGGATGAGCGCCCCAGGGTTGTTCCACCACGGCTGCCACCCGGTAGCCCGGCACCAGAGTGCGGTTAGGGTCGCGCCGTATGACATCCGGATCCACAATCTTTTCAGCGCTGACAATGATTGTGCGGCTGGCGTTGATGCCCTCTACGTCCATGCCCAGTGAACCCCATTTCTGAGCGTTACCTTGCGGGTCAGCCCGCTGGACGTGAATAATACCGACATCCGGGACGATAGCACGAACCGCTGCCAGCTTTTCACCGGTGAAGGGACAATCAACTACCTTGAGGTTTGGGTTTACTTTCAGGTAGTCCGAACCCAGTAGACACCTGGCCGGAAGATATGGAACGCCCATTTGGCCGGCCAGGAGAGCGGTGCTGAGAGAAAAATGGGAATACTCCTCAATTACCGGCAGGCGGCCCAGTTTTTTGGCCTTCTGTAAAGCATAAGAACGTTTAATGTCCTGCATCATCCAGGCAGTCATGATCCTGTCACAAAGGCCCTCACCGATCAGGAGTGAATAGGTTGTGATTAAAACACAAACAAGATTCAGATGGTCAATTTTCTGGCGGACTATTTCATGAATAGCGGCGGCCGGTTCGCCGTGCTGCATACCGGAGAGAAAGAGGGTATCACCGCTTCTCACATGACGTGAAACAGCCTCCTGCATGGACATAACCTTACTCAAAGGTATCCTCCTCCGGGTATTTCAACCGTTAGACTGCGACCTGAAATGAAAACCCTTTATAACCCCGACCGGCGGCGACCTGCAAACCCCGGCAGCTTGCAGCTCTAACTGGTAACACCAGCTTTTAACGCGGGCCGGATGACCAACTTAATACGACACATCAGAATGTAATAATAGTGTAAACCTGGGCTCCAAATTCAGGCTTCGGTATATTTTCAGCTATACCCCCGATTATCGGTAAACCCCATATTTCCTGGCTGCCGCCATCATAGCTTTAAAATTAGCCGGAGTGGATTCGGTAGCCTGGGCGCCGCCAGTCAGGATGTAACCTCCGCCGGGACCGCAGTCTTCGATCAGTTTTTTACAGTACTGAGTGACCGTCTCCGGAGTGCCGGTGCACATCACCGAAGATGGCACATTGCCCAATATACAGGCGGTTTTGCCAACTATCTTTTTCGCTCTGGCCATATCGGTCTGGTCGAACTGCCAGACGGTCCAACTGCCGGGCAAATCGGTGATGGCCTCCAGGCGGCGCTCAAATTTGCCTTCCGCAAAAAGATAGGACATGATCCCTTCGTTGCGCAAAGCCAGAATGGTCTGCTTTAAGGTTGGCCAGTAGAATTTTTCAAATTGTTTATCATTCATAAAGACATCATCGCCTTTGTGCAGGGGGAAAGTAACCATAAAACCGCCGCCGGCGTTAACCTGTTCGATGATGTGTCGGATCATAACGGGAGTTATCCGGTCCAGGGCGGCCAGCAGTTTGTCCGGCTGGCGGTACATATCCAGAATAGCTCCCTGGGTGCCCCGCAGAGAATCGCCGATAATATCGAATGGGGCGGTGGCCATAGTACCGCGGAAAGAGGAAAACCCGGCCGCGGTTGAGTCCCGCATCAGTCCAAAAACAAATTTTTGCCAATGTTCCCATTCTTTTCCGGCATCCATAAAAGCCTGAAAAGTCGCCCTGACATCCGGCAGTGCAAAGGGGTGAATAGTATTTAAGGGACGCCCATAAACTGAAGTCAGTGAGACAAATTTCTGGAGCGCCTGGGCCGCTCCGAAATGGCGCGGCAATATAGTACGCAGCATGAAATCCCCCGGATCATTGATGAGGGCATCATATTCGGTGGCCTTCATATATTCGCCTTCGACAAATTGGTAGGAACTGACGTTATCTCCCAGACCATGGCCGGGCCATTTATACAACCGGTAATCCATGATTTCCAGGGCTTTGCCGGGATAGGTCAGAGCCGGGCCGTTGAAAGAGTCCATATCATCACCGAAGTCCTGGATAAAGCGGGTCCAGGCATTAACCAGAGCGGCATAATCATACATCATGGTTTTCAGGTTCAAACCGGCGTAATAGGCCGGAAAATTGCCTACCGGCAGGATCACAGGCACCCTGTCCGGTTCTTTAAGGAGGATTGCGTCCTGCAAACGTTTAGTCCTTTCCATGTACTTGCGGGCGGCTTCGGGGCTGTTGAACTTCACTCCGCGTGGGTTAGTCCAGCTTTTTAACCGTTCCTCCCGTTTTTCTTCCGGCGTCATTTCATTCCATTGTTTTGTCATTTTCATTCCCCTTCAACAAAAAGTATTTTTGGCTGGTTAACTGAAAGATTAATTGGCGGCTTTCCGCAAGGTGTACTATATTTGGCTTTCGATGGCTGGTTTTTCGACCGCTACTTTCCCATCTGTTATCGATATTTGCAATCGTGAACCTGTCAAAATCCCGGCGTTGGTTATAACATCATCAGTGATATATTGGGTTTTGACTATATTATATTGTTAAATATGTGCATTAAACTGGCTGCCAACCTGAAAGGGGTTCACCCTGACCCTGATGACAAATCAGGATTTGGATAAACCGGGTCCCTCTAATTTAAAAACCGGAGCCAATAACCTTACTTTTTGGTATGGCCAAGTTCAACTGAAATTTGACGGGCAAATTTTTTTACCGCGGCGGCGAATTCGCGCAGCCTTTCACGGCTTAAGCGGACAGAAGGACCCAGAACGGAAATTGCTCCCATTACCGTTCCCTTTCTATCCTTGAAAACTGAGGCCACGCCTCTCACCCCCAGTGAGTATTCTTCGTCATCCAGGGCGAATCCCTGTTGTTTGATGACCGCAAGGTGTTTGTGCAATTCATCAAAATCGGTTATGGAATTGGGTGTCGATTTTTCTAAATGGCCGAGACACAGGCGTTTTAAAACGGGTTCAGGAAGTTCAGCCAAAATGGCTTTGCCCAGTGAGGTGAAATGCAAACCGATTATTTTGCCTTCGTTGGCAATTACTTTTAAAGGATAATCAGGGTGAATGGTCTGACAAATAAAAGCACTCTCGCCGTCCCAGAGCGCCAGAGCAACGGTTTCCTCCACTTCCTGGCTCAATTTTTGAAGATAAGGAGCGGCAACATCAAGGATTAGATTGTGGCTTTTGATAGCTTTGGTGAAATCCAGGAACTTCATACCCAGGCAGTACTTGCCCCGTTTTACCGGCTGTCTCAAGAACCCGACCTTGACCAGGGACACAGCAATCCTGCGGACCGTGGTTTTATGCATCCGCGTCATTTTGGACATTTCATCCAGGGACAAATCTGTTCCGTGTTCCAGAAAGACATTGAGCAATTTCATGGCTTTTTCGATTACTTTCAAGATTGCACCTGGTCAAACCGAGGAAAATAAAATTATATCGTATTTGATGATTTAACCCAGTCTAACACCTGCAACGAAAGTTGTAAAGCCTTATTTAAGTAATAGCTAAGGCTACAAAAGCGGCGGCTTTTTGCCACAACAGTGAGAGAAGAATCCAAATCCCAATGTCGCCTTTCTGGAGCCACAGGAACGCCTTTTCCCCTGATCGGGGCGAAGAATACATCTCCCTCGTTGTCTTTCTGAAGCCCCGAAGACCCTCTACTCCTCATCGGGGCAAAGAATCCATCTCCCTCGTTGTCATCCTGGAGTCCCGATGCTCCTTTACTACTCATCGGGGCGAAGGATCCGGAGGGGATGGGGCACCAAAACGGCCATGACTGCAGACGATTCCTCCCCACCACCAGATGTTTCGCTTCGCTCCAACATGACAATGACGGAGGTAATCCAGAT
>DATIKD010000138.1:0-12480 GCA_035477965.1 Dehalococcoidales bacterium
GGGGGCCACCACCACCCACCACCCACCATTCGTGCCACGTTCCTAAAATTCGTGCCACCGCGTGCCACGTGCCGCAAATTCGTGCCACGTGCCGCATCTGCCCCCTGCTTACCGGTTTTCCCTGTCCCCTGCCCCTGTCCCATGCCCCTCCCCTCCCAGCTGCCCGGATGCCGGTCTGCCGGTTCCCAGGCCCCCGGCCCCCAGGGGGAGGGGAAAAGAAAAAAGCCCCCCGGGGGGCTAAGGGGAGGCAGGAAGCCTGCTGTTTAAGGGGCTTTCTTTCCTCTGTATTTCTGCAGTTTTGTAATGACATTCAAAATGCCTGTATATTGCTCTTGCAATTTCGTCAGTTCTTCTAAATCCTTCCGTTACGCCCATTTTTCCTGTCAGCTGATAAAATTCATCAGTATCAATCAGGAATTTATTACAAAGGTCACATCTTTTTAGATCATTCATCTTTTACACATCCTCCCCGTCTAGTATTGATCCAATCCTATCCCCGCCAACCAGCTCCTCCATCGTGGTAGCTGTATCATAAGGCTTTACCGCAGAATCCCCTTTTAACACATAAGCGGTACTTTTTGACAGAGAATCTGCAAAACTCTGTGCTTTTGGTGGATAATATTTACATTTTTCCTCCCATCCTAAAACGAACCCCGGCCTTTTAACCTTTTTTACAGCTGTTTCTCCTCCTGTCCCCTCCAGCAAGGCATCATATAAACCATTTGCACTCTCATAATAATAGCCTGCTTCCGCCAGCTCTGCCACCATTACGTCTAGCCTGCTGCCTTTTTTCCGCTTCGCCCACCTGGGAATATCTTCATAAGCCGGATCAGATATGCCTCCCAGTGCCATGACTGCCCGGCGGAATTGTTTTTGGTCTTCCTCCCTGATTTTTTTCAGCTCCAGCTGTTCTTTTTCGCGGTACTCCTCCAGCGTTTTTACTTCATCCTGCCGCTTGGAGGCAAGAGAGAACATTTCCTCTTTAACAACCGGGACGAAAAGGTATCTTTTTCCTTCAAACTTTGCGGGCATATGCAGGGCCAGCCTGCGGGTTACGAAAACCCGCATTTCAATAACCCAGGGGGCTTCGCTGGTTAAGGCCTGCAGTGCCTGTTCAGGGCTGAAGTCTTTTGACATGCCGCGGTAGCGTTCCAACACCTCCCCGCTTTTCATCTCCATTTTGTAGATGCCCGGCAGGAACTGGACAACCCTCCGGCACTCTTTCATCTCCCATTCTCCCAGTCCGGTTCCTTCGTTTACTTCTAGCTTTTTCTTTGTTAAAACCCCGTCTGTCATAATAGATATAACATTTTTTCCCAAATCCTTACCGATTGCCCTTACCAGCATTGCCCGGCAAACAGAGGTAATCCATGAGGCAGCAAAAACATTAAGATGTTTTGTGCTGCCCACCTGCTGGATTGTTTTACCATAGCAGGAGTTCATTACCAATTTTAGGGCTTTTTCCGCGGACATTTTTTCAGCCTTGGCTTTCAGCCTCACCTCTGCCATGCGTGCCATCAGTCGGGCAGTGGTGCAAAGCTTTTCCTCTGGCAGGCGGGATGTGCCGCTTCCGGCCCCTTCTGTTCCTGCCAGCACGTAGCCGCCATAAACTTTTACCTGCTCCGGGCCGTAAACTGCAAGAGCAGCAGATACTTCCGGGGACATATACCAACCTTCCCCGGTAGCGGGAAAAAAAACGTTTTTGGAGGCGGAGCGAAAAGGAAAGGGGTAAAACCCCACCTGCTCAGAAATAGCCCATCTTACATAATAGATACCAATTCTATCTTCTTTATCATAATTATCCTCTTTTCCTTTTTTTGATTTTATCCTGATTAAATCTTCCGGCTCCCACCTGGGAAAAAGGGAGAGAGCAAACGGATAAGCGGAAGCGATGTCATAGTCATACAAATCCTGTAAAATCTCGCCTTTATATGCCGCCTCGATCCGCCCGCCAAAATAGGCGGATGCAAAGAAATTTACCCCCTCCGTCCTTTTAAGTATTTCATCCCACACTTTCCCCGCAAAAGGAGGATGTTCCTTCACCCAGTCTGTCTGGTTTAAAAAATTGGCTGCCCTGGCTCCGGGGCCGTACCAGCTGCGGGGCGTATGTGTGGGCGGGATGCCGATCAGCTCGCAGGCCTGCTGGTCAGCAGCTCGCAGCTTCTCCATCAGCTCCACCAGCAGGGAGAGCTCAGCCTCGTTATATTTAATTACTTCCTTTATATCCCACCCCGAAAAATCTTCGCGTGCCTCTTTTCCCCGCAGCAGTATTTCCGGTGCCGGAATTTCCCATTTTTTGAGAGCGTTTAAGAAGCTGCATTGGAAAAAACCAAGCACATCCTGGATGTAAACCGTTTTTATCCATTCTTTTCCATTTTTCATCATTTCCCCCGTCGGCTTTTTGATTTCCAGAATTTTACGGGGGATATACATCAACTCAAAGTCTTCGTAAATGATCGTATTCCTTTTATCTTCAGTATCCTCGGTCAGTGTCAGATAGTCCCTGTCCGGTATGTCCCGCAGGATATTCTCAAAGTCATAAGACAGCCCGAATCCTACAACCGCGTTTTTGCCGATGCGGTGAGATGTTAGATAATGTAAGCAGTCCAATGATGAAAGCCCTTCCCGGTTAACTGCGGGCTTTTGCCCGCTCATGGCCAAAACAGTATATTTTCCATCCCACCCTTCGCCGTCTACGGCGATAAAACCCCCGGCCCAGGGGGGAGACGGCATTTTCTTATGCCGGTCGGCTCGGCTCTTATTTTTATGCCGATCAGCTTTACTTTTATGCCGGTCTTTTTTGCGGGCATCTGTATTTTTATGCCGGTCCTTTTTACGATCATCAGCCATACTGTAATCACTTCCTTTATTAATGGTAAAAAATGGCACTGGCAATAGGGTCATTTTCCCGGTCCGGGTTCAATATCCCTTTTTTTACCAGAGCGTCATAATGTTTTTTGGTGATCTCCTTTTGTTTTTCGTGCTCCGGCGTATCAGACTTTTTCCTCCTTGATTTTGTAATGGATTTTTTTAACCGCTCTATCCGTTTTTTTGCTGAGGCTTCTTCTTTTTTTGAAATAATCTGCAACTTTGTTTTCAGCTCAATATTCTGTTCCAGTTTCTTAAGGGCATGGGCGGTTTTTTCTGTTTCCTGATGCCCCATGAAATACGGCTCCGGCTTGGGATGTCCCCTGGCCGCGTCAAGTGTGGCGGTGAAGGGGTTACGTCTGACGTATGATTCGATCCTTTTGCGGTAAGACGGAGACCAATCGGAAGGGTTTTTACGGGGCAAGTTAATCCCTCCTAAATATGGAAAAAATGTGGGGAGAAGGGCCGCAGCGGCCCCCCTCCCCCATTATATCAAAATGGTACGTCTGCGTCTATTACTTCGGTATCTTCTGCAAGGAAAACTTCGAATTGTTTATAAACGTTGCCGGAATTTGGGTTTTTTTGCCAACCTTTAAAGACAATTTTTACATAGTGATCCAGATCGGCGTCTGATATATCCATTCCTGCGGTAATGATTACGGTGTTTGGTTCCTCCCCGTCTCCGGCAATGTCCGCCACGGTGGCAAGCCCGTATTTGGTATCAACCTGACGCATCCCCACCAAATAGCCTTCCAGTTCCTCCCCCGGATTCTCAAATTTAAAGAATCCCTTACCGTCTCTTACCTGTTTTTCCTTCTTAGCCCATTTCCTTGTCATCTCTGTCATCTCTCCCCGTATGGTGTTTTTTTAATTCCCAGTTTTAGGAAACTCTCCACTTCTGACATCTTGAATACTTTCCGCAGCTTTCGCCCGATCACCCGCTCTTCCTGGAACGGAAGCCCCTTTCTCACCCAATAGTAAACCGAGTGCGGGGCAATTTTGTAAATATCTGCCACCTCCTGGGCGGTTAATGTTCTTTCATCCATTTCATCACCTCCTTTTCATTTTTTTCTAATAGATTTTATCCTGGCACTGCTGGCAAAGGCCACTTATTTTGTATTCCTTTTCTGATAAATTATCTCTAAAGGCGCCCACCTGTTTAAGACAGAAGGGACAAAGCCCTTTCTCTACAGCGGCTACTTCAGAGGCGAATCCTAAACTTTGCATAATTTTCTTATTCATCAAGCATTACCTCCTTTTCCCCGGCCTCTCACCTGGCTTGTCCTCGCTGTCTTATCTTTTTACCTCCATCTTGTCGGCGCCTCCTCCCAGCAGCGTTCAGCATATTCCGTTTCCTCGCGGTCGTGAGGGTCATACCAGCAGACGACTTCGTAGTATGTGCCGAAGTCATGGGGAAAAGTCTTTACGGCAAGCCTTGCCCTTGCAGGTTCAAAGCCAAGTGAGGCACGAATCAACCTGATATATTCTTCGCACTCCCCGCGTGCCATCTCAGCATAATTTTTGCTGCCCACCTGGGCACAGTCTTCATCAACCGGAGCCGAGCCAAGGCACAAAAACTCTCTCATGCTGCACCTCCGCCGCCGCCACAGGGCCCCATTTCCAGGGGCGGAAGTGAGGCTGGCCTTAGTCCGAAGCCTGCGTTAAAGTATAAGACATACTCCTTGCCACACCCTTCCGCCGTGCACTCGTAACCGAATTTGCCTCCGGTTGTGCTTATCACCCACACTTCCCGCAGGCTGTTCTGCCCGCAGGCATGGCACTGGAGAATTAAGGGAATTTTGACAGTTTTTGTTGTTTTCATTATCTTTATCGCTCCTTTTCCCCCGGCCTCTCACCCGGTGTGTCCTCGCTGGTAAGCCTCTGTTATTACTTACTGGTTTTCTTCCTCCTGGCTATGAGTATAAATATCACATCTCATTTTAACGGTTGCCTCTCCTGCGTGCCTGCATTCAAGCACACATTCTGCATTACAGTAATTTTCATCAACCATTTGGTTTTTCTTTACACAAACGTTAACTATTGTCACTTCTTAAGCCCTCCCTGCGTCACCTAACATCATGTTTGCCGTCAATGCCCATTTAATAACATCGCAATGCTTTTTTCCGTCTAAGTAACACCAAACCGTTTTTATCTTTTTCATTCTTGAACCCTCGCTTTCTGAACCAACGTCCACACTCCGTCAACCCAACCACCGTAATAATAACTTCCGGTTCGGTCAGTCCCTTTGTAATTCTGACAACGTTTGGGAACAGGCGCTTCCACGTTGTTCAACCAAGCGTCTTTTAAGGAACTCGCTTCTACGGTCTTAACTTCTTTATAACCATTCGTCCATTCACGATAAATTTCATATTTGGTCATTTCGCTTGTCCCCTTTTGGTTGATTTGTAATCTACTTTATTGATTATATCCCATTCTATCATACATCTTTATTCACTGTCAAGCCCTTTTAGCCGTTCTTAAATGTTTATTTTTCTTAACATTTTAATTATAACCTTTATTTATTGACAAAAAATTGCAATTATGATATATTAAAATTAAACTATACCTTTTTAAGGGGGGAAGGGCAAAATATGGATGAAGTAATAAACCTTGTTTCCAATGTCGGTTTCCCGGTGGCCATCACAATTTACCTCTTGGTAAAATTTGACAGGACAATTGGTTCGCTCGTCAAGTCCCAGGAAATAATGATTAAAACAATGGAGCGGATTTACGCTAAAATTGACAGATAGCGGAGGTGTTTTCGCCGGTGGAAACAGAAATTCTGGAAGAATTGCTTGAGGATAGGGTTGAACCCAAAGATAAAAAAGATGACAATGCCCCGGTCAGTGAGAGCCTGGCCCGGGAAATTCTGGCTGAGCTGAAGGAGGTAAAGCAGTGGCTATCACGGCAAGAGAATTTGGAGAGACAGGCTCAGGAAATGCTCCAGAAGGAAGCGATAAAGGAAGAAATACTGGAGGAGCTGCAGGAGGAGTTGCAGGAGACGGAACCGCCGGAAATATCCGATATAATCCCCATCCCGGAACCGCTGCCGGAGCCGGAGGAAGCGGAAGCGGAAAAGGAAAGCCCGAAAAAAAGCCTCTGGAACTGGCTTTTCTAACAGAAACAGATAAGGAGCAACCTAAAAAAAGGAAGGCTAAAAAAGAAACTCCTACCCAGGAGAATTTTAAGGCACTCCTGACCGGCATCTTTGCCATCGCAGGAGCAGCCAATCCGGTCTGGTTGGTACATGAAAGCGAAATAGATATGGTGGTAGAACCGGCCTCCCGCCTCTTTGAAAAGTACGTGGCCGCAAAGGCCGAGGATGCAAGCGATATAATCGCCCTGGCGGTCGGCATCTCCATCCTCACCATCCCCAGGGTTGTAATTATGCTATCGCAAAAGAAAGGGAGCGTACCGTATGAGCAAAAAAGAGAGGCTGAAAAACCTGCTGGAGGGGATGTTCAAAAGTTTGCCGGCATCATACCGGGGGATAGCTTCGGCGGTGGTCACGCCTCACCTTTCTAAAGCGTCAGAGGAAGATATTGACAAATTTATAAAAACTGCCCGCATTTATCTTAACTATGTGGAAAAGGGAGAGGAGGGATATGATCAGGATTAAACCTGGGGAACACGTTTTCGTAGCCGGGCGTACTGGGAGCGGCAAAACTTTCCTTGTAAAAAAGTACCTGCAGCACGTTGCCCCTGTTTACTGCCTCGATGTCAAAAAGACATTGTATTGGCCCGGAGTGCCGGAAAAAGATATTGTTTACCTTGACAAATTTCTGGATGTAATCAAAAGTAAAGCAAAAAAGGTTGTTTATCAGCCCCGCTGGCAAGAACTTACATTTGACTGCTATAATCTGTTTTTTGAATACATTTACAATAAGGAGGAGGTGGTACTGTGGATTGACGAAACAATGGGCATCGGCACCGCAATCAAATACCCGGAGTACTATAAGGCTCTGCTCACCCGGGGCCGGGAACTTGGTATCTCGGTCTGGAGCTGCACACAGCGGCCCGCATCCATTCCCCTTATCTCCATGTCGGAAGCGACACACTTTTTCGCGTTTGACTTGAACCTCAAAAAGGATCGGGAGCGGATCGCGGAAATATCAGGTCAGGAGCAGTTTTTAAGGCTCCCCGGAAAGTATGTTTTCTGGTACTATCATGTGACCGATTCCACAGCCCCGGTCAGAGCCAGGTTAACACAGGCTAAAAAGGAGGGAGTGTAAAATGAATAAATTTCTCGGTGTCGGTTTGGTCAATCTATTGGGCATCTCTGTATTCGTGATGCTGTTTATCGTGGTGATGAAAATCTTCACGCTTGAACACCGCATCCCCGGTGTGACCGAAGTCGTAAATATCGTATAGTAAGGCGGGCTTCCAGCCTGCCCACAGAAGGAGGAAAAACCATGAATTGGATTAAGCAATTCGGAATGTTGATTTTGTCGGTGTTTTTAATCATGGTGGTAATTTATGTAATTCGCAGGATCGGCACCGGCATCCCCGTAGTGGATAACGTTGTACGCACCGTTTGGAATTAACAAATTTTGTCAAATTAGAGGAGGTTACTGAAAATGCAAGCACAAGCTCAGCAAGTCACACCTGCCCAACGGGCAGAACTTTTCGCCATCCACACCCGGCAGCACATCATGGAACTGCCGGCGCTGGTTGGGCTGACCGCGGATCGTACAGTCAGTTTTACCCTTCCCAAGGTAAGACTTCTTTCCAAGATTTCCCTGGTGGTGGAGGGAACGCTTACCATCGCCACTGCGGCGGCTACCGCCCTTACAAGGTACTCCCCCTACCAGCTGCTGCGCCGGGTACAGGTGAGTATCAATAACGGCTTTAACCCTGTCAGCCTTTCCGGCGGGGAAACTTTCCTTACCAACCTGGCAAGGCATAACGGGCAGACTGTACGCCCGGGTGCCGGAAATGAACGCACTCTGGCGCCGCTTCTCACCATCGGTACGCATCCTTTCCGCTTCACTGCCGATTATCAGATCACCATCAATGAGCGCGATATGATCGGCCTGATTCTGCTGCAAAATGAAGAAACGGTGGTTACTGTCACAGTTGACATCGGCCCGCTTGCCAGTCTGGTTGTTCCCGGAGCCGCTGTACTGTCCATGCCCACCTGCACGATTACCCCGGTCATCGAAACATTCTCCATTCCGGCAGTGGCGGCGGCGTTCCCTGATATTTCCATACTGAAACTGCAACAATCGCAAATCAACGATGCTCCCACCTCCGGTGTGATGACAGTCAGATTGCCCGTTGGCACCACATACCGCAAACTTTTTGTGGATTGTGGAGACATGGTGATTGCTGCCCCACTAGAGCTTGTGTTCAACCAGGCAGATACGCCTTACCTGGTTAATCTGCGTTACCTGCGGGCGTTGAATGAACAGATGTATGGGGCACCTCTCCCGCCTAACGTTTTCTGCTTCGACTTCTCCTATCAGGGGCTTGCCGATCTGGGAGGCCTGCGGGATTATATTGATACCGAGCGGCTGACCGAGTTTTGGCTGCGGTTTACCGTTCCTGCCGGAGCTGCCGGACGTCAGGTGACAACGATCTTCGAGACACTTTCCCGGCTCCGCCCTGCGGCTTAAGAGGTAAAAAAGGAGGTAAGAAATTATGTTCTACGAACGTGATATTTATCCCGGGTTCGGCGGCATGTCCACCCACAGGAAAACTCTGATGGAGGATGAGAAGCGGGGAGGGATGCACGCGCCCGGAGCAGTGACAAAACCTGTCAATATTTGGGTTGCTTTAGGGCTGATGTTGGCAGTAGTGGTTACTTTGGGGGTTTTTGGCGGGAGGGGTTAAAAAGGTGGAAGGCACGAAGATTTTAATCCTCTCCCTGTTTCTGGCAGTGCTGGCGGTTGTGATCTACGATGAGGCTGCCGGAGGCCGCACCCTTTCCCGTACCCTGGCCGGAGGAGAAGGGGGGGTTGACTTTACCCCCCTTCAGGAAAACTGGCGGGTTGTAACTGCCCTGGCGCTGGTACTGCTCGGGTTGTACATCATCTCCGACAAGCTGGCGATTGCGGCAGGCGCTGTGATACTGGTATCAACCTTACTGATAAGGAGGTAAAAGGAAAATGTTAGAAACATTGGTTAAAATTGTGACAGGGGTGTTCCTGCTGATTATGCTTTACCTTTTCCTGGCCCGGGGGCCACAGACAGTGGCAATTATCACTTCGCTGTTTCAGGGGGCTACGGAAGGCATTGAAGTTTTGCAGGGAAGATAAAAATGTTTCACGTGAAACATTTCTGTTTAGGAGGTTTTAAAATTGGAATATCAGGAGCTGCTAAGAGCACATAGTTACTTTTACCAGAGACGCCCAAAACATATTCCGGCGGATGCCTCCGGGTTGGGGCTGCTGGAGTATCATGCCAGCCTGCCGGGGCGGCAGGAATTTTTTTCGCAAAAGGCTGCCCGCCCGGAGATGCAGGCCGTCACCACAGATGATCAGCTGGCCCAAAGCGGTATCGGGGAAACGGTAAAGCCGGAAGCGTTCCCGCACACCGGTTATCTTGGCCCCGGAGTAGGGGGTAATTAACATGTCCTGGAAAGAATATCCCGCTAAGGCTGCAGAGTGGGGGAGGAAGAATCCGATCGTGGTGATCGCCCTTTTTGGGGGGATACTGATAATTTTCTTTGGAGGCCGCAGACAGGCCGCGGCTGCCCCTGCCGCCATCCCTGGACAGGAGGCACGTGTCCGGGGGCAGGCTTTCCCGCAGGCACTGCCCCGCCCGGCAGGGGCAGGAGCCGCTCCGGCAGGACGGGCCCCGATTGCCGGAGAAAATCCCTTTGTGCCCTGGCCAACCCCTATTGTTTTAGCTCCGGTTCCGGCAGTGGCTGCCCCGGCTCCGGTTGATGTACAACCACAGGTTTTTGATGACGCAGCTTTCCAGAAAAGGATTGACGCTGTTGCTGCAAGAGCTCATGGCAAGGATCCAAATCTCCCATTAGTCTGGCGGGAAAGACCTCCGGCGCCTGTAGTGGCTGCTCCGGCTCCGGCAATTCACGCAGTTGCCGCAGATGACACTTTCCATCACACTGCTTTACGTTTCCCGGCGATGGACACAGTGGCTCAGGCGGTGCAAAGGGCACAGCAGGAACGCCATTTAAATGAAGCTCTTTTTCAACAGCGGATGCTTGACGCTGCCGCCACTGCCCGGGCCCTGGAGCCTGCGGCGGAAGCAGTCTGGCAGGAAGCGGCAGCAGCACAGCAGCAGGCCCAGTGGGTGGAGGCTGCTCATGCTGATTTTGAACAGGCTTACGCTGAAGCGGTGCATGTCGGAGGAATAGGGAGTGAATAAAAAATGTGGGAAATAGCGGAAGGGTTCCACCCCCGCCTGGAAGGCTTGACCGAAACTACTCTGCACCATCTGGCAGTTTTTGCGGAAAAAGTCCATGCTGCCGGAGGGCAGCTGCTGCTTACTTCCGCTTACCGGCCCGGCGGCAGAACTTTGCATGGTCGTGGCATGGCCGTAGATGTATGGGTGCCCGGGTGGACACACGAGCAGATCGCCACAAAAGGGATGGAAGCGGGCTTTCTCGGAGGCTATATTCCACAGCAGGGAAATTTCGTGGAGTTGGTGACAGGGGGCTATACTTACACAGTGCCGGGGCAAAAGTTTGGCAGGGCCGAAGTTTTCGGCCCCACAAGGCCGCAGGGCTTCGGCCCCCCACAGCCGGAGTTTGGCCCTCCTGCACCGTCTCCGGAAGCGCCCCTGCTACAAAGAATTTTCCCCGGCCTTAGTCCGCTGCCAGACGCTCCGGGCATCCCGGCTCCGCCAGAAGATGCAGAGCTGCCTTGGTATTTACGTGCCCCCTGGCACTGGCCGGCCCTTGAACACCTGGAACTGGTAGAAGGGGAGGGGTTGCCCTGGTGGCTGCTCCCGCCCTGGAGATGGCCGGTGTTTGAAGGGGAACAGCTAACCCGTACCGGGACAATGCTTATTCTGGTAGTAGTTTTCGTGGCGGTGTTGGTGATAATTATCTGGAAACTTTAGCAAAGGAGAATGGTTATGAAACAATACGCGGTTGATAAGCCGCTTCCCGGCCCTGATGCTTTTATGCGTATTTTACTGGATGTTCGGGATGCCGGAAAAAGGACAGAGGAAGTGCCTCCGGGGATGTACCGTTTCGTGACAATTTTTAATAACTCACGCATGGATTTTACGGTCTACCGCGGAAACGTGGCGGACAGCCTGCAAATTATTGGAAGCTGTCCGGCCTATACGCTTATCACTTTCCCATTTGACGGGCATGTTTCCAATCTGCTTATTGAATGGATCGGCCCATCCGGCACAACGGAGCGGTGCATTGTGTTCCTGGCTGCAGAAAATTTCAGCCTGGTAGGGCAGTTCCGGCACCCGCAGGCTATTACCGCAGGTGTGGAAGAAAGGGTGCTGGTCAGCAGGCAGGCATCGGTTGGTAATCTCCTGCAGGCCGCAAGCCGCATTTTGATTAATGCGATGTTTTTTATCAACAATGACGGCACAGAGGCACGCATTACGCTGGCACATCATATTGGAGCTACTCCCCATCTGTTACTACCAAATATTTCCATACCTGGCAACAATGCCGGTTCACTTTCCCAGGTTGTCCTGGACGCTGGACAATCCCTCAACATTTCCGCGTTTACGGGGAACATTACCATCTTAGGTTACGGGCGGGGGGTATAATGACAGCCTGGCAGTGGCCTCCTGAAATTGTTACCAGAAAAAGGACAAAAACAACACAGATTATTATTCATCATGCCGCATCTTCAACCGATATTTCCGCGGAAGAAATACACCGCCAGCATCTCCGGCGGGGCTGGATAGGCATAGGCTACCACGGCGTTATCAGATTCAACGGGACAGTAGAGACAGGCCGTCCGCTTGATGCGATTGGTGCCCATGTCTCCGGCTTCAACCAGGAAAGTATCGGCATATGCTTATCTGGCAACTTTGATTATCATCCCCCCTCACACCTGCAAATGGAGGGGCTGGCAAAATATGCTTTCTATCTAACAGAACTTTATCCGGATGCTGTTATCACGCTGCATAAACATCATTCCGCTACGGCCTGCCCGGGGAGGCTGTTCAGCTGGGCGGGTTTTTGGAAGGCTTATGGAAAAGTAAAAGAAAAGGCGGAGGAGCTGAAAAATATGGAAAATTTTGATGTATCTCCTTGGGCAAGGGAGGCCAGAAACTGGGCGATGCAAACAGGCATATCTGACGGGACAAGGCCGAAAGAAGCAGTAACAAGGGAAGAGTTTTGGGTTATGATTTTTCGTTATCATAACAGGGAAAGGAGTAATGGATAATGGGCATAAATTTTCCAGCCCAATTTGGGTTGACATTTAATCAAATTGCCAGAATATTGGGTCAAGCAAGATTTTCAAATATGATGGCGGCTGCACCTGTCGCAGTAACTATTGGTGGGGCATTATCCTACGCTGGCGGAGACTTTATTTTCGCGTTTCAAGGTGGCAATACTACTGCTTTTTGGCGGTACACAATATCAACAAATGTTTGGACGGTAATGGCGGCTGCACCTGTCGCAGTAGCTGGTGGGGCATTATCCTATACCGGAGGAGACTTTATTTT
>DATIKD010000139.1:0-3667 GCA_035477965.1 Dehalococcoidales bacterium
GTATTGGCATAATAATCAGTTTTATACAGGCTCGTTACCGAATTTTATTTTGGACAAGCGTGATTCAAAGCTATATTTTTAAGGTCAACCTTGAAATTGATGATAGGGACTTCGCCCCGGGTTGTCAACCGGACCCGACGGCTAAAAACGGCCAACAGCGAGGAGACGTTATCAATAAAACAATAATTATTTCTAACCCAGGCTCGTTTCAGAATCTTGTTTTGGCAAGAGTGATATTTGTACGCGCGTCAGCCAAATTATGCTGGTGGTGGGATATAGCCGGGTGGAAATATTTAGAAAACCAGTCTACCCCTTAAATCGCTTCTTCCCATTCAAAGGCTGGCAGGTTAACCGCTGTTTAAAAAGTGAATGGTGAGACCAAATAGGCCCCATGAGCTAGACTCTCTTGCGTTGCCAGCGGCCTCCCCTGAAATAGGCGGTGTAGGCGATGGCACCGGCTACAAAACTGATAACAATGGCCCATCTAATGCCGATTGCTCCCAAATCAGTGTAGCGAGTAAAAAGGAATGCCAGAGGAAGCTGCACGACCCACAGCATGGTCATGGAAATAATCATGGGAGGAAGGGTGTCGCCTGAGCCGGTAATACATTGCTGGAGTATATTGCCAAAACACATCCCCAGATATCCGGTCACGGCAATTCGTAAAAAGGTTGAACCTGTGGTTACCAGGTCAGGCTCAACATTGAAAAGGCCGATGATTTTCTCAGCCCAAATCAATATTATCACTGCACAGGTTATCATAAAGGCTGAAATCAGACCGGCGGCCGACCAGCCGCTTTTGGCGGCCTGAGCGGGTTGTCTGGCACCCAGGTTTTGGCCTACCAGCACGCTGGCGCCGGTCCCAAATCCCAGGACAGGGGTGTTGATAAACAATTCGATTCTTGAAAGGAGATTATGCGCGGCCAGGGCCAGAGTCCCGAAAGGAATCATCAACGAAGTGACAATCAGGTCGCCGAAGGCTTTACTCAACCCAGAAATAGAAGCCGGGAGCCCGATTCTCAGAATACGCCGGATTATCGCGGTATTTGGATAAAAATCCGAAAGTGTCAGTTTAATGCGAGTTTTCCCGTAAAAAAAGGCTCCCAGGCAGAGCAACATTCCAAGCCCGGTAGCGATGATATAGGTGATAGCCGCACCACTGACACCCAAACTGGGGAACACCCACCAGCCTAAAACCAGAAAAGGACAAAGTACAGCGTTTACCACCCTGATTATGATGGCTATTTTCATGGGAGTGATGGTATCCCCGGAAGCCTGCATAACGTAAAAAGATGTCATCCAGAAGGCTTCCGTCAACCAGCCCGCCATAATTATTTTCAGGTAGACTACGCCCTCAGCTACCGCTTCAGGCGCCAGGTTAAAGAGGCTGAATATGGGCTGGGCAAACAGGAGGCCAATTGCGGTAACCAGCAATCCATAGACTGTGGCAATGACAAAGGCCTGACCGGCTACTTGCCTGGCGGAGACCATGTCACCCCCGCCTACATAACGGGCTACCAGGGCTCTTTCTCCGGCGCCCAGTCCGTTTTTAATTGCGATGACCAGGAATACGATAAACCCGCTGATGCCCACGCCGGCGATGGCAGCTGAGCCCAACCTTCCCACCCATATCATTTCCAGAATCAGGTTTACCGAATAAAGTACACCCAGGACTATAACCGGCCAGGATAAAAGCCAGAGATTCTTGAGAATATTTCCTTTGGTCCAGTCCCGCCTGGGGACGGATCCAGGCTGTTTTTGTGAGACGGCATTCATATTCGTCTGGTGTTTTGGGAGTCATTCATGGAACCGCTCATTGTTCCGTGAAAACTAGTCCAATCCTTTATTTGCAAATAACCGGATATTGGCGCAATTATAACATATCGATATAAAAGATGCCCATTCGGAATAATCCATCCGGGCGCTGGTTGGAGTGCCAGGGTATTAGCTGGGCCTGTGGTCGGGTTCTGCTTATATGCTAACAGGAAATCTCGGGGAATAACAAATTATTGTGGAAGCTTCAATCAACCGCAGTGATTTGTCATATTCGCATAAGAGGATTAAAATTTTAGTTAACAATGAGTAGTTAACGGGAGGATAATTCGCAATGGGAACAGAAAACGTTTTTGAATTAAGCATTAACGAAAAAAACCGCCGCTGGAATCTGCTGAGAGAGAGGCTGAAAAAAGCCGGTCTGGAGGCTTTAGTAGTTTACGGCGGAAGCCAGTTGGGCGTACCGGTGCATTATTTGACCTGTGTCTGGGGTGCGCGCAATAATATGCTGATTTTTCCGGTTGAAGGCCATCCGATACTGCTGATTCCCAGCAACAGCGGTCAAACCCCGGAAAGAACTGCCGCCCAGGGATGCTGGATAAATCCGGAACACATCCGCCTTTCGGCTAATCTGGCGGTGGACGCAGCCAGAATAATTAGTTCGCTTGGACTGCAAAACAGCCGGATTGGGATAGATAGTTTCCGCTGGTGGCCGGTTTATGACTACCAGCTTTTTTCCAGCCTGTGCCCAGGCGTGGAGGTAGTTGAATCGCACCGCTTATTCGGCGAAGTACGCGGACCTAAAAGCCCTGAAGAATTAACATTGATGAAGAAAGCCATTCAGATATCCGATATGGCGCATTATACCTTTTTAGCTAATCTAAAACCAGGTATGACTGAAGAGGAGGCTGTCAGATATGCGGTGGAAGTCCTTGATACGCACGGCATTGGCGATCGCATTGTCCTTATTCACAGCCGCCCTGAGGCCGTTTATCTCAACCGTCCCGGGAAATCGGTGATCCAGAGACCGCATCCGGTTACTTTTTCTCCCGAATTTACCCGCAATCTGGGATATGGGGCACAGATGATTAGAGCCTACTGGTGGGAAAAACCGGAAGGAATATATAAAAAAATGTTTGAACTGTGGGCTGACATGCGGCAGATGATAGAGGTTGAGTTCCGACCGGGAGTAGAAATTGAGGCGGCGGGAAAAAAGATCGAAGACCTGGTAGCCAGTTACGGCTTTGAATGCGATAAGCTGGGCCATGCAGTTGGCCTTTCTTATGGGGAATCGCCCTATATTACAGGTGGACCAGAAGAAAAAGACTACATGGAATGGACCATTCTGGCCGGCGAGGTATATGCGGTGCACCCCATGGTCAGGTGCCCAGGCTATGTCGCACCCTGGTCGATGATAGGTGATATGTATTTTGTAGGGGAGGATAGAACCACCCGCATGACCACCACTTTGCCGGGTTTACCGGAATATATATTGTAAATTTGGGCGGGGTTAGGCCAAATATAACACTTGACATAATATTGATATAGTCATTTTACCGGCTGGAAAAGCCAGGGGGCAGGCTCAGGATGGGATATTTCAAGGAAACTATTATTATTTTACTATTCATAACAAAAATTTAACAAAACATTAATCTGGTTTTAGTATTGGCCTGATATACTAATCATGAAAGAGTCTGAAGTACTGACTATGCTTTGGAGGTAATTTGTGACACCCAGAGTGTTCGAGGACGAAAATGGTAAAATTTGGATTGTTGACAAACGTGGCACCCAGTTGCAGGTAATAGGAAAGAGGAGTAATAAAGAGAGTCTTCAAGAAATCGCTAAAAGTTGTGCGCGCAAGCTGGGAGTAACTCAAACCAGATCTGGTGTCCCT
>DATIKD010000140.1:0-2475 GCA_035477965.1 Dehalococcoidales bacterium
CATTCGCGGCGCAGTATGTCGGTCAGCAACTCTGCAGAGGCTGCACAGGGAATCCCATCGATTTCATGGTAAGCATTCATCAGGGAAAGAGTTCCGGCTTCCTTGACCGCCTTCTCAAAAGGCACCAGGTAGACATCTCTCATCAGCCTGGGAGGGATATGGGCAGGGGCGCAATTCAGCCCGCTTTCCGGCAGGCCGTGTCCGGCAAAATGCTTGACCGTGGCAATAATTCCCTGTCGGATATCCTCTCCCTGCAGCCCTTTAACATAAGCTACTCCCAGGCGGGAAATCAGAAAAGGATCTTCACCAAAAGTTTCCTCTACTCTGCCCCAGCGCGGATCGCGAGCCACATCCAGCACCGGCGCCAACCCCTGATGAATTCCGGCCGCTCTCATTTGCCGGCGTACTAAAGAGGTAATCCGGCCCACCAGATCCGGGTCCCAGGTGCTGGCCAGCCCGATATTCTGGGGAAAGATGGTGGCTCCCCTTGCGCGAAATCCGTTCAGACATTCTTCATGCATTATAGCCGGTATCCCCAGCCGGGTACTCTCAATCAGATAGCGCTGTATTTCATTCACCAGGATGCACAGTTCTTTGACAGGCAGAGTGGAAGACATGGCCGGAGCGCTGATGTGTCCTATCCCGTTCTTCAAAGCACGGGAAGCCCGCGAAAGAGAAAAGTTTCCGTTTTCCATAAGAGGAGCGGCAAACATACTGCCCATTTGCGCAACCTTCTCTTCCGGCGTCATTAACGCCAATAAATCTGGCACCCGGTCTTCTACGGCAGCCGCGGGATCAAGATATGTCTTCATATTCTTCCTCTTTCACTTTTTCCGGCTTTCATGCACTGACTGAATAAATTTCTGGTCCAGCCCCAGAGACTGGTAAACCGCTTCATAAGCCGCCACGGCATCGTGGGCTTTCTGGGCTTTCTTCAGGGCCTTATCATCGATTTTGGCCGCCAGGGAATCGATGAATTCCCACTGGTAGATACTGCGTTTGACCGCCGCCACCTGATCTTCGGTATAAGGATAAAGGTCAAAACCGATTCTTTCGCCCCGGCGGCCGTAGCCGTAACGCCGCAGTACCAGCGCCAGTTCCAGGGTCTGCATAAAATAAGAAGCCCCCACCATGTTGTCATCATCAAAATTACCCCATCCGGAGTTGCCGTGCTGGTGACCCAGCAGTTTTTCCGCTGCCAGGAGTGAGGCATATTCCGCCAGCGGTTCACCGTTCATAATAAGGTGCTGCCAGTCCATGTTGATCTTGAGGTTTGAAACAGAAACGCCCTTTTCCTTGATTTTGTTAACCACAAACAGGGTCATCCCGATATCCCGCATCAGGATTTTCATGGCCGGCTCCGAGTTTTTATGTTCCAGCAGGACGGTCACCCCTAAATGTTTGGCATAGCTAACCGCCTCAGCGATAGCATCAATAAAATAATCCCAGACCTGCGCATAAGGGATCTGGAAAGAGTAATTATAGCCTTCACCACCCGGCCAGATGATGAATTTGGAACCGGCTGCAGCCGCCAGTTCAATCCCTCTGCGGGTGGTTTCAAGGGCTTCCCGGCGGAGTTTCTTATTGGGATTGATGAAAGAACCCAGTGCGTATTTAGGCTGGTTGAACAGGCCCAGGGCGATGCAGTAAAGGTCAGCCGGGCCCAGCGCCCTCTCTATTTGTTCCAGATTATCTTCGTTGACTTCACCGGGATAGTGGAACTCATAGCCATCCACCAGGTCACCCAGTCCATCCGTAACTCGCCGGACCTTAGCCGGCATATCCTCCCCGGCAACTTCCGCATGATAGCCCGCCGGCATAAAACGCGTAGCATTTGGCCCAAAGGCCCAGATACCCACACTGTTCTTCACTCTATCCACAAAAATCATCTCCTTTTATTTTATTTTGGAGACAGATACTGCTCCGGAACCTCTAACCGGCTGGGAGGTTACAAGGCGCGGCCGGAAACATTATAAAGGACCCCTCTTCGAGCGCCGGGCCCTGTTTATTAATTTTTTAGGAATTTACTTAACCCTGTGCAAAGCTCGCTTCAGAGCCTGTTGAATATCAGCCGTGAACCGTTGGGAAATTGCGGCGCCGGGTACCAGCATATCGAAAGCATGACAGCCCCCGGGATAAACATGCAATTCGGTTGAAACGCCGGCTTCAATCAACCTGCGAGCGTAATCAATGTCTTCCAGCGCGAACAAATCCAGGTCGCCTACTGTGATGCAGGTTGGAGGCAGACCGCGCAAATCGGTTGCCCGGTAGGGTGCGGCATAACAGGAGATACCGTCTCCAGCCGGCTCCCTTCCCAGATATGAACGCCAGCCGAAAAGATTACTTTTTCGCGTCCAAAAGAGCGCATCCGGCAGATTGTCACCCGGCGGAAGAATATTACAATCGTTTATCATCGGGTATACCAGGAGCTGGAAAATAACCGGAATCTCAGCCCGGTCGCGGGCCATCAGTGTC
>DATIKD010000141.1:0-3588 GCA_035477965.1 Dehalococcoidales bacterium
AATATGTTTGGCCCGGCATCGCTATTTCAGGAATTTTTCCGGCGCCAGTGCCTGTTTGCGCTTCTCTGGCTGAGAGATGAAAGAACGCTATAATCTTCAAAGGAGTGGACACGATGGAAAATAAATACGGCAGCTACATCATTAGAGAACCCATCGTTAAGGGACGATTGTGGCCCGAGGTGCATATTTGCGGCGCCAAACATCTCAACGGCGATGAGTATTGCCCGGGCTCAAATTTTGCCAATTTCCCGAACGAGGTAACTTTATTCACCGTTAGCCAACCGAGTGTGATGAGCGCGAAGCACGCGCATGAATATGATGAGCTGCTCTATTTTCTCGGTGGCAATCCGCTGAATTTCTTTGACTTCGGCGCCGAGGCGGAAATCCTGCTGGGCGAGGAAGATGAGAGGCATGTGGTCAATACCACCGCCATAATTTACGTCCCGAAAGGACTGATGCACTGCCCCATTTATTTTCATAAGGTCACTAGGCCGGTGATGTTCATGCACATCTGCGCTTCCACGGGCTATTCGAGGTCACAGGGGGACCTGACGACCGGCCATCCCGTCAATCGTGAAAAATACACGCCGGAGGAGATTATCAGGCTGAAATCAAAGGGATAAAAGCTGACCGCCCCGTTCTAAGGAAAAATTTCTCCGGTTAAACGTGTCATCAAATAGAACCGGAGGATATTGAAAGGGAATGGCGATTTCATCTGAGTAATCCGATACCAGAAAGCAGTTAAATCCGTTTCAGGCGGCTCAAGAAGAAACACCCTCCAGGCGGCCGGAATATCCGCGTCTTTAGACCTGATAACGCGCAGTATTATGTCTCCCAGGTATTCACTGCGCTTCAATTCAACTTCCAGAGTCTCTTCATGATATCCGGACAATTCACTTTTCACCAGATAGCCGGATTTTCCATTGAGTGAAAATAGAACGCTTATTGAAATTAACTTTGGTGATCTGGAAGCCGAGTCTTTTAAAGCTGATTTGGATGATAAGGTTTTTTTCGGGGTTAACCGGTCCAGTTCAAAAGCTATCAGATATTCGGTTAAATAATTCAGAGTTTGTTATCATAGCTGTGATCGTATTTTCTAAACCTTTGAGGCATATTTTTGTAAATCTTTGCCAAAAAGATATAATTACACCAGCACACTAAAGAGGTGACATGATGAATAACGAATTGAACTCATTTTGGTCAGCGAACGGCGGCGTTATCAACAACACACCGGTGCCTGACCTGAGTTCCGGCGGCGGCGGATGTACACAGGCTTTGATTACCGGTTTAACTTCTTTTCAGGGCAATATGACCGGTCAATGTGTGGATGGTTCAGCGGGGCAGTGGCCGGGGTTCCTTAAACTGGTAACTCCCGATAGCGGCAACAGGTATCTGACAGTAGGCGGGTTTGGGGAAGAGGTCTTCCCCCTGATGAATGAAAAAGGGGTGGCTTTAACCCAGGGCTTGCGGCTGACCCGCCCATTTCCTCCGCCGCCACCCGGTGATTTTGTCCCCGCGGGGAGTATGATGCGACGCTGCGACAGCGCGCCTGAATACGTCAAAATGTGGGCAGAGAACTATATGAAGCAAGGAGCGCCATGGGGAGGCAGGTGCAACCTGGTGATCGACCCCAAGGTCGGTTACTGCATGGAAGGAGCTAATTTCATTTATAATGACCCGTCCAATCACGTTATCCATGGGCCGATGTGTGACCAGGTCTTCGCTTCGGCTAACTTCTATATTTCTAAACGGCTTAAAGCCGCTGCGGAAGCAGGAATAGGGGCGGGCTATAACCGGGCCAGGAGGCTATGGCAACTATTGATTGACCGGCAATATGATTCTCCTACTATGCAGCCAAGAAGCGGCGGCATCACATTAGCTTATTTCATGCACTGCTTAAGAGACCACGGGAATATTAAGCCTGAAGAGAGCAGGTTAAGCCCATATATTTCTGAAGACAGAGGTGACAGCGCGCTTTGCTGCCACGGCTCATGGCAATACACCTCCAACGCTTTTATTAACGTATCCAGGCCGGACCATACCGATTTATTCAGCTGTACCTGGATAACACCCGGCCAACCGTGCATAGCGCCATTTTTGCCGGTATTTATCGGAATAAATATACTGCCCAAAGCCCTGGGCACTACTGAAGCGTTCCAGCTTTTTGAAAAGCTGAGGGCGGCAATCGAATATCACCCCAAACACCGGGATGACATTACTCTTTACTGGTCGGCTTTTGAAATACAGGCCATCGAGGAAAGCTCAATTTTAGAGAAACAAGCGTCTGCTTTGGCCGATAAAGGAAATACGGCGGAGGCCAGAGGGTTACTAACGGCTTTTGTGCAGAACAAGTGCGACCAGGCCATGGCCGCAGCTGAAAATATATTGAAGTCTGTCAACGATTTACCGGTTTTGGGTAGCAGTAGCTGAACCAGCCCGGGTTAAGTCAGCTTTTTACAGAGATTAGCGGCAGAGAATTTGACCGGCCCGCGCCGGCGGCTTCAGGTCAACGCCGGACACTGTTAATACCTTGTCTCATTAAGTAATTCCGCGACAGCGCCCATGGTAAAATTAAGGTATTGTCCGGCAGCTATATCGAGCCCGAATGTTTTACCGTTCGATCTCATGTCTCTGAGGTTGATCAGGACCAGTCCAAAAGTGGGCATGATTTTTTCGCGCCAGATAAACAGATAAATATCCGGAGCTACCTTAAAATAATCGGAAATATCAGTATCGCCTAACCCTGCTTCAGCACCTTTTAAACAATGCCAGGCGTAAAACCGCTCATTCAGATAGATATGTTCATACACGCGGTCATGCCCGTAGGTATACTTGATTCTTTTTCCAATCAGGTCCATGGTTCTCGGATGGGACGGAACGGGTTCATCAGGTGAGAAATGGCCGATCACAGCGTGGTTTATTTCTAGCTGAATTGAAATCAAGTCAGCATCTTTCCCGAGGCGCTGCCGGAAAGAAAATTCAATGTTTTGTATGTCCGGAATTGTTGCCTTGACCACCGTTGCTCTTCCGGTGTCAGGATCCAAGGCCATGGAGACAGAAACATTAGTCACTGGTTTTATTACAAAATCAACGAAGTATATCTGAGGAGCGACACGCATAGCTACATAACTTTGAGTATCGTAAGGCCTGGATTTGAATTTATGGTAGTCACTCCGGACCAGGGAATTTGAATCCATGAAGGGTTTTTTACAACCTGAATACTCTCATTAAACTTAAAGGTGAGTTATTTACCCGCGAGTTCGCCGCTCGAAGGCAACTTGAACTCATCCATGCCTGTTCACCATTCTCCCAGGTCCACCCAGCCGGCTGCATGATCAGCGCTCATTTGTCACCTATTGGTATGATTAATTTTCGCATCAAAGCTTTGATTTATTCCGATTGAATATTCAGCTTATTTTGATTGGTAGACTGACTTATCTTCTGAACCGGGCTTTATTTTTCCGGCAGTTCAGGCTTCCAGGCTTTACTGGTGTCAGTAAACTGGCGTTTGTATTGCAGCGTATTGATAAAATCGTAAAAAATAATCGGCCCGGTGACCTTTTTAAAGACCAGGTACTGATCGAACTC
>DATIKD010000142.1:0-2380 GCA_035477965.1 Dehalococcoidales bacterium
ATGCTCCAGGCCCTCGGCAATGCCAAACTCCACAAACCCGGATTGAGCACCGTTCTTCTCCATGATCAGATTGGAATCCAGATTCCAGCGCTGAGACCCGGCAGGCATGAAAACTCCCAGAGCCCAGGTGATAAAATTACACTGGCCGTAATCATTATTACCCACCGCCACCACTGTGCCGTCCGCTTTCAGTCCTACGGAATACAAGGCTCCTGCCGATACCTGGATGATATCAGTCCAGCCGCTTGTATTTAGCTGGCCGTAGTCATTAAAACCGACCGCCGCCACCGTTTTATCCGCTTTCAGTCCTACGGAATGCAAGGCTCCTGCCGATACCTGGATGATATCAGTCCAGTCGTCAGTATTTAGCTGACCAATCTCATTATTACCCACCGTCACTACCCTGCCATCCGTCTTCAGTCCTGCAGTATGCCAGTATCCTGCCGTCACATGGATGATATCAGTCCAGCGGTCTGTATTTAGCTGACCGTAACCATCATAACCCACCGCCACCACCGTGCCGTCGGCCTGCAGTCCTATGGTATGCCGGTATCCTGCCGCCACCTGAACGATGCCGGTCCAACCGTCTACATCGCACTGACCGTAAAGGTTACTACCCACTGCCACCACCGTGCCGTCCGCCTTCAGTCCTATGGTATGAAATTCTCCAGCCGTCACCTGAACGGCGCCGGTCCAGTCGCCTGTATTTAGCTGGCCTTCATCATCACGACCCACCGCTACCACCGTACCGTCCCTATTCAGTCCTACGGTATGATCTGCTCCGGCCGCCACCTGGATGATATGTGTCCATCCGTTCGTATTTAACTGGCCGCTCGAGTTATTACCTATCGCCACCACCTTGCCTCCCGCCTTCAGTCCTACGGTATGTGATCCTCCTGCCGCCACCTGAACGATGCCGTTCCAGTTGTTTAAATTGCACCGACCATGACCGTTATCGCCTACCGCCACTACATTGCCATCCGCCTGCAGTCCTATGGTATGAAATTCTCCGGCCGATACCTGGGTGATTCCGGCCCAGCAGCCCGTATTTAGCTGGCCTTCATTGTTACGACCCACCGCCACCACCGAACCGTCTCTCTTCAGTCCTACGGTATGATTGTATCCGGCCGCCACCTGGATGATATCAGTCCACCGGTTTGTATTTATCTGTCCATTCGAGTTATTACCTATCGCCACCACTCTGCCGTTCGCCTTCAGTCCTACGGTATGATTGTATCCGGCCGCCACCTGGATGATATCAGTCCAGCCGCTTACGCCAAGCTGACCGTCACCATTATCACCCACCACCACCACCCTGCCGTCCGCCTTCAGTCCTACGGTATGATTGTATCCGGCCGCCACCTGGATGATACCAGTCCAGCCGTCTGTATTTAGCTGATCGTAGCCATTAAATCCCACCGCCACCACCCTGCCGTCCACCTTGAGTCCTAAAGTATGCCTGTTACCGGCCGCCACCTGGGTGATATCAGTCCATCCGCTCGTATTTAACTGGTTGCTCGAGTTATTACCCACCGCGACCACCGTGCCGTCCACCTTGATTCCTACAGTATGCCTGTTACCGGCAGCCACCTGGATGATATCGTTCCAGCCACTTACATCGCACTGGCCGTCTATGTTAAATCCCACCGCCACCACTGTGCCGTCCGCCTTTAGTCCAACGGTATGGTAGTATCCGGCCGCCACCATAGGGGTGGTTGAAAAGGCCTGCGCCGGCACGGCCGCACCCATCAGCGTTATCAACAGGGCCAGCAGAACAAGAACCGGTAAAGTTTTCCTGGCTACATTACTCACGATAACTACCTCCTTTTAAACCTGGTAATATCGCGTCATATTTGTTTTAAAACCGGTTATTTCACTTCAAGGTGGGACACCTATACAAGGCCTGGCCTAAAAGGCCACTTTCAGGCCAACCTCAATGGTCTTCCTGAAGGGCTTCTTTTTCATCTCATCCTCTTCAAGGGGCGAGCTTATTTGACCAAAGGCTGTTTGAGCAGGCAAGCCAAAAATCGGTTGTTTTGAATTTTTAGAATTATATCACAATTAATTGAATATGTATGTCCTCTTATTGTGTAACTATTGTTAGAAGACATGTAATTTATTTTTAAAGTATGATGACACAGATTATGTAAATTATTGTAATCGAAAGATTGACACGAACATCTTAAATGATGATTATTCGTTAAAATTCCCGTCATGCTCAAGCATTCTTAAAAGACAGATTCGAAGTGTCAGGCGTTTTCGACTGAACTGGAGAAGATGATTTCTTGTTTACTCTAATGAAGATTGCATTGAAAAAAACGGCTTTACCGCCCCTCCGCCGGATCCTTCAGCCTCGCCAATCGAGGCTTCCAGGATGACA
>DATIKD010000143.1:0-1849 GCA_035477965.1 Dehalococcoidales bacterium
GCTGGGGTGTGGCGTTTGGGCTGGCGGTGCTTGTTCTTTTATTTGTAGTGGCAGTTTTTGCCAACTGGCTGGCGCCTTATGATCCTTACAAACCGGCTACCGGTCCATCTCTGGCGCAACCCAGCGCCGCCCATCTTCTGGGGACCGACCTGCTTGGCAGAGATACCTTGAGCCGCATGCTTTACGGTTCAAGAACAGCCCTGATGGTTGGTTTTATATCGGTGATTGTAGGAGCAGTAGCAGGCATCTCCCTGGGGATAATCGCCGGTTATTCGCGCAGTGCGGCTAACATTGTAATTATGCGCTGTATGGATGCCTTAATGTGTTTTCCGATGATTTTGCTGGCGTTGGTGCTGGCAGCAGTCCTGGGAGGCGGAATCCAGAACGTAATTATTGCACTCAGTATTGCCACTATTCCAGTCTATGCCAGGGTGAGCTGCGGGCTGGCCATGAGCATCAAGGAGAACGATTATATAATGGCCGAACGTGCTATCGGACCCAGCAGCACGTATATAATGTTTCGCCATGTTCTGCCCAATGCCTTCCCGCCCCTGATCGTTTTAATGACCATGAATCTGGGTAATCTGATTCTGGCCGAGGCCAGTTTGAGCTTTCTGGGAATCGGTATTGAACCACCCGGCGCGGCCTGGGGAGCTATGGTCAATGACGGCTACAAATATCTCCTGAGGAATCCCGTCCTTTCATTCGCACCCGGCCTGGCGATAATGCTAGTGGTGTTTGCTTTTAATATGGTGGGTGACGGCTTAAGGGACGCCCTTGATCCTCGCTTAAGGGGTTTGCTTTAAATTCAGGATCTGGCTGCAGCAATTTGAGCTTGAACAGCAGGTTAATTTGAAAAGGCTGATATATTATTTTTAGACAGGAGTCAACGTAAAATGCAAAAACCCTGGACCGAATTAACTCCGGAAGAAAAACGGGCTGAGCGAATAAAAAAATGGCTCTCGGTTGAGCATCTGCAGTTCGCGGGCCCTCAGGCTAAAGCCGACTATCAGGCTCGTTTAAAGCGGTTGTCAGAGGCTATATTGATGAAAAAACCGGACAGAGTGCCGTGTTTGCTGCCAGCCGGGCAATTTCCGGCGTATTATGCCGGCATCACTGTGCGGACGGCCATGTATGATTATGAGGCCATGAAAAAAGCCTGGTTGAAATTCCTGTATGAATTTGAAGGAGATACCTTTTCCGGACCGGGACTGGGTTCCGGTGTAATGAATGAAATCCTGAAAATTAAGTCCATGAAATGGCCCGGACATGGGCTGCCGGACCATACCACCATGCATCAGTTTGTGGAAGACGAATACATGCGGGGGGATGAATATGACGCCCTGATCAAAGATCCTTCCGACTATTGTTTCCGGTATTACCTGCCCCGCACCACCGGTGCATTTGAACCATTTCAGAATTTGCGGCCGTTCAGAGATATCATGGGCATGCCTACCAGCTTCCTGGGAGCTTGTACTTCGGATGAGATGATCGGCGCTTTTCAGGCCATTATTGATGCCGCCCGTGAACTCAAGAAATTCCGTGAAGCGGCCATGGAAGTGGGACGGGAGGCGATGCGCATCGGCTATCCGGGACTGATGGGCGGCGCGCAGGCTCATGCTCCTTTTGATATTTTTGCCGATACCATGCGGGGGACTCGGGGTATTACCATGGATATGTACCGCCGTCCGGACAAACTAATTGAGGCCATGGAGGCTATCACACCCTGGATTATTGAGTCAGCCCTGGCCAATTCCGGTCGCTCACCGAGCCCGCTGGTTTTCTTTGCTTTACATAAAGGCGACGATAATTTCATGTCCGATGCTCAATACCAGAGATTTTACTGGCC
>DATIKD010000144.1:0-4613 GCA_035477965.1 Dehalococcoidales bacterium
ACTACAACAGCTTGCCGAACGGGGCTTCTCACACCATCACCCTTAACCCATCGCTGGTCAAAAACGCTGAACAGAAGGAAAAACTGAAGGCATTCCTGCGGGGTTACGCCGAAAATGGCGGCACCGCCTTGCAGATCAATATCATCGATGCCGATATGCTGCGCGATGCCCAGGCTCATCCAGAGAACTACCGTAACCTGCTGGTCAGGATAACCGGCTACAACGCATATTTCGCCGGAATCGGCCGTGAGCTGCAGGATGAAATAATTGCCAGGGAAAGCCATAAATGTTTTTAGACTCACCGGTAACTGTTCTCGATATCCAGCGAATGTCAACCGAAGACGGGCCGGGTCTGCGGACCACGCTTTTCCTGAAAGGCTGCAACCTGCGCTGCGACTGGTGCCATAACCCGGAAAGCATTGATCCGCGTCCGGCTCTTCAGTGGTACAGCGATCAGTGTATCGGCTGCGATTCGTGCCGTGGGGCATGCAGCAGCGGAGCCCTGGTCCATGAGCAGGATCGAATCAGGGTTGACCGGGAAAAGTGCAGCCTATGCTATTCCTGTGCCGGGATCTGCCCGTCCGGGGCCCTGCGGGCCAGGGGAAAGCTATACGCAAGAGAAAAACTGCTGCCAGAGCTTTTGAAAGACCGGGCCTATTTCGGCCAGGAAGGCGGTATAACCCTCTCCGGAGGAGAACCGTTGCTGCAGGCCGCCACCCTTTGGCTGCTGAAAGAGCTGAAATGGGAAGGACTGCAGACCGCGCTTGACACTGCCGGTCTGGTTCCGCTGAAGACACTCCTGGCCGCGCTCGATTATACCGATCTGCTGCTCTATGACCTGAAACTGATCGACAGTGGCCGGCATCGCCAATACACCGGCAGCGGTAATGAAAGAATTCTCAGCAACCTGGTTGAAGCGGGCCGGGTGGTCGCACAAAAGAAAAGCAGGCTCTGGATCAGGACCCCGCTTATTCCCGGGGTTACGGCGAACAGTGAAAATATTGCTGGGCTGGCCCGGTTTATCAAGGCTAACCTGGCCGGGCTGGTTGAACGCTGGGAACTTTGCGCGTTCAACAACCTGTGCGAAAATAAATACCGAATGCTTGATATTGAGTGGCCGTACCGCAAGACAGCGTTGATGGCAAAAGCAGACCTGGAAAACCTGGTGCAAATTGCCGCCGGGCTGGTTGATGACGGAAAGATAAAAGTGCTTTGGACCGGATCGGCCGCACTGGTCGCAGGAGCAGAAAGTGGTGATTTAAGATGATCAGTGAACAGGACCGGGCGGTTATGAGCGCCGACAGCAAAATTGGTTTGCTATCGACCATTGATGAGACTGGTGCGCCGCATATTACCTTTATTTCATCGCTGCAACCGCTGGGCGATGATCGCCTGACCGCCGGACAGTTTTGCGCCGGCTTGAGCAAAAAATTTTTTATAGAGCGCAGCAGGGTCGGCTTTTTGATCTTTTCACCGAAGATGGAGATCTGGAGAGGCCGGGCGGATTACGAAAAAACCATGCGCAGCGGCCCAGAATATGAAATGTATAACCGCAAGCCGATCTTTCGCTACAACTCGTATTTCGGGTTTGGGGCGATCCACTATTTCAACCTGGTTGATATCTCAAGCAAGGAAGCGTTAAAAAAGAGCCAGGTAATCGGCGGCGCCATCCGGACCAGGTTGATCCGGCCCTTCGTTTCATCAAGTACACACGGCGCCATAAACGAAATCAGCCGGGCGATGTTCAGCGAGATTGATGGGTTAAAATTCATTTCGTACATAGATGATGATGGTTATCCGGTGATCGTTCCGCTTATCCAGGCGGCCAATGCCGGCCGGGACCGGATAATCTTCGCACTGACCCCGTACCGGGAAGAGCTGCGAAAAATACCGGAAAAGTCGGCCGTGGCGGTGCTGTTTGTCAACCTGAAAATGGAATCGGTCTTAGTTAAGGGCTGTTACCAGCGGGGAGCGGGCGCGCTTCTGCCCTGGGGTAAGGTTGAGATCAGCCGGGTTTATAACTCGATGCCGCCACAGCCTCAGTATATCTATCCGCGAGAAAATAAACACCGCAAAGTGGTCGAATTTTAACCGGGAGGCAGAAAGTGCAGGACGGATTGGCCAGCCGAAATGGCCAGCGGGCAGACCGGCCACCGGTCCGGAAATCTAAACGTTAAAGCGGAAATTGATTATCGGGAATGTTGTTTAGTTCGGGTTTTTGACCTGTTGCCTGGCGAACCATAAGGAAAATGAAAAATTCGGGCTTTCTCAGGTTATAATTGGTTTATGGAACATATTGAGGAGTGATCTATTTGTATTTAGTCACCGGTGGGGCAGGTTTTATCGGCAGTAACATTGTCCGACGGCTTGTAAAGGAAGAGAAACCGGTCCGGGTTTTAGATAACTTTGCTTCCGGCAAAAGAGAAAACTTAAAAGGTCTGGATAATCTGGAAATAATTGAAGGAAGCCTGACCGTGTTTGAAGATGTGCGCAGAGCTCTAGATGGCGTCCGTTACGTTCTTCATCAAGGCGCCATTTCGTCAGTGCCACTTTCCATCGCAGACCCTATCCATAGCAATGAGGTGAATATAACCGGCACACTTAATTTATTGGTTGCGGCTAATGAAGCCAGGGTGAAACGGGTTGTCTTTGCGGCTTCTTCATCTGCTTATGGCGATACTGAAGTTTTACCGCATGAAGAAACGATGATGAGTAACCCGCTTTCTCCCTATGCCGTAGGAAAATATGCAGGGGAATTGTATGCACGTGTTTTTTCACACATCGACATTCTGCCGACGGTGTCGTTGCGTTACTTTAACATATTTGGGCCTTATCAGGATCCCGCTTCAGAATATGCCGCCGTGATCCCGAAGTTTATTCAATGCATGTTAAAGGGAGAACAGCCGACCATTTATGGTGATGGGGAACAAACCCGTGATTTTTTATATGTTGAAAATGTGGTCAATGCCAACCTGTTAGCCTGTCATGCAAACAGAGCCGGAAAAGGTGAAGTAATTAATATTGCCAGTGGAGCCAGGTCTAGCTTAAATATTTTAGTGCAACTTTTGAATGAGATCATGGAAACCAATATAACCCCCCGCTACGCCGATCCACGACCGGGTGATGTCCTTCACTCTCAGGCGGATATAACCAAAGCCAAATCACTATTGGACTATGAGGTTACTGTAGATTTCCGGGAGGGTTTGAGGCATACAGTCGAATGGTACCGGCAACAGGGAAATTGAAGAGGTCAGGCGAAGCGAAGGGGCATAAATTGGCCTTTTGTAGAAGGAGGGGTGGGGTGGATGATCAGATTGAGGGGTCATCACCTGGTTTGTTTACGTTTTTTTCAGGGTCAGGGATACAGCCAGGAGTTTGTTGAAAACTTAGAAGACATGATGCGCAGGGCCAGGGAGAGCGAGGAAATAGAAGTGGTTTCTGGTGCAGACGATGTTTGCCGGGCGTGCTTGTCGCTCCAGGGGGATAAGTGTGTTGCCAAGCCTGGAATGGATGCAAAAATCAGGGAAATGGATGCGGAAGCGGTTGCGCACCTGGGTGTTGAAGTTGGGGAGAAGGTGTCCTGGCGGGAGATAACGGCCAAAGTGATGGTGCCATCCAAAGGGTGGATGGCGGGTTTCTGTGAGGGGTGCGACTGGGAAAAGCTCTGTGCGGTGTTATCGTTACCGGTCAATGGGTGATCAAATGGGTGATCAGGGGAGGGTTGTTTCCTCATAGTGCTGAGCTATAGGTTATTGATATCAGGGTAGCAGTTGATAAATCTGGGGGAAGGGACAAGCCGGCTGGAAGCCGGCTTGCACCTGGCATGAGCACATTGGAGTGAAATTTAAAACTGTTTCCGGTAAATAAAGGCATCATTGAACCCGGCTTTTTGCGCTTCAGCTAACCTTTGCCGTGCATTCTCAATCAGGGCGAATGCGCCTACCTGCACACTGAAAAGCGTGCTGTTGGGCAGGCGTGCATACTCGCCGGTCGTTCCAGTGACCGGCCCACCGGGGGCTTTTTCAGCGGTTTCCCGGTCTGGCGGCAGCCCCAGAGCTTCACGAATGCCGCGCGCCACCCCGGCGGCGAGGGTCTCTACAAAGAGCGGCTCCCGCCAGATCTGTGCTTCCCGGGCATTGTCGATAAACAAAGACTCGATCAGCACTGCCGGGTGAGGATTATGTCGCAGCACAAAGAAGTTCGCTCTTTTTTCACCCCGGTCAACAATCTCCCAGCGGTTGAGGGCAATCATCACGGCATTGTGCACCGCGCGCTGCATTGTTACTGCCGGGTCTCTGGCGCCGGCGCTGCTGGCAATAAATGACTCGAAGCCACGGCCGCCACCGGCGTTGGCGTGCAGCGACAGAAAAAGGTTTGGCGCGGCGCGTCGGCTCAAAGCCACCCGGTCAGCCAGCGAAACAAAAATATCGCGTTCGCGGGTCAGAAGCACCTTCACCCCATCTAACATTTCTGCTGTCTTTAAAGCGAGTTCCAGGTTTAAATCCTTTTCTCTCAGCCCGTGGGCTACTGCGCCGGGATCAACGCCGCCGTGGCCCGGGTCAAGCACAACTACCGGTTTGCTCATCTATTATTTCCTCCTCGGTTCAGATATT
>DATIKD010000145.1:0-6095 GCA_035477965.1 Dehalococcoidales bacterium
CCAATGCGGCCTGGTTAAGGCTCCAGGTAATGACCTATAACCTGTTACAAAGGTTGAAGAAAGTGGCTCTGGAAAAAGAATAGGCCGACGCTCAGCCGAAGCGCTTACGCTTTGCCGTCTTTACCCTGAATGGGAAAATCGTTAGACACGCAAGCCAAACACTGCCACGCATAGCTAACGCAGCACTGCGACTGCTGCTTGGGCCGGGGAGTAATAGAATAGCGGCCCTTATGCCTGAATACTGAATAACTAATATATGAAGAGCCAATTAAGGGCTGAGAAAAGCGTTTTTGTGCCTATTTGAGGAATCGGCTTATCTTAAAATTGCGCTTGAAGGCTGAAAACGACAGTTTTAGGCCGCTTTCTATCCAAACGGTGTTGTTAAAAACGGTTCGATGACTTTATCCATTATTCAAAACCGGTCATTTGCTCGAAAATTCAGTTAAACTGCTTAAGTATACTTTTTAATTTATTGAATCCACGGATTACGGTATCCCGAAACCTCCTTGACAGACTTTAATTAATATGTTAAAAATATACCAAATAATTGTGAATATAGCCAGTGTCGAATAAATACATATATGAATTTAAAATATAAATAATTATTGAACTGTTTTTTGAGTTAGCTTTCTTAAAAACACAATTTTTCGCTCCCAGTGTAAAATCGGAATTTTCGAAATACTAAAATATCAGATTCGTATTAGTACCTTCCTTGCGGCGGAGAATTAAACCCTGAGAGAATAATAGTTATTAGTTAAGTCCCCAAATGGAGTCAGTTTTTTTAAACGATTAGGATATTCGTTTTTGACATGGGCAATCCTTAAAAGTAAAATAAGAATAAAACTCAGTGAAATTAACTGGTACATCAATAAACTATATTCTGAATAAAAAAGAGAGGAGCTAATGCCAGAACTAAAGACTGCCAAATATGTCAAAGAAGCCAAATTGAGAAAATCCAATCATAAGGAAATTGCCGGCCCTATTCCAATGTTGACCAGCGATATCGACTTTGGTGATCTTGGTTTCAGTACTTACTGGGAAGGGATTTCACAACCTTTTGTCCATGCTCCGGCTCCGCATAATCATGACTTTCCACAATACCTTATTTTTCTCGGCGGGGATGTGAATAATCTGATGGAACTGGGAGCGGAAATAGAACTGAATCTCAGTGAAGATGGAAAAAACCTTGAGAAACATATTATCACAAGAGCTACCACGATCTATATTCCACCCGGCCTCTACCACGGACCTCTGATCTATAGAAGAGTAGATCGTCCTTTTATGTTTATCGATATGTATTTCTCGGCAAAATACTCACGAAAATCCTAGTTGAACTTTTTCGCAATGTGGTTTGACAGGGAATAAAATTAGCCGACATATCACTCTTGAATCATCTTGAATACTGGAACACTGATCTGAAAGGTGGTTAAAATGTAAGTTCAGGGGCATATTAGTTCTGAAAGTTGCGCCTCAAAATCCCAGTTTTTACAAGCCAGGCAGATTACACGCTTTCAAACAAGTTCAGGATTGATAGAAAGGTTAAAAATACAAGAAACAAAAGAGGAGGTTGAAAATGAAAAGGTCATTGGTACTCTTCGTAACCAGTCTACTATTAGTGGCTTTCATCCTGTCCGCCTGTGCACAAGCCACTACACCCGCTCAACCAACGCCAACTCAGCCTGCGGTCACTACGCCTGCACCAACTCAGCCTGCAGTCACTACGCCCTCACCAACTCAGCCAGGGGCAACTACACCTACTCCAACTCGACCTGTTGCCAGCCCTTCTCCTTCCCCTTCCCCCTCTCCCACCGCTGTTACACCTAAAAAAGGTGGGACTTACACCTGGCAACATAATGGAGGCATGACGGACATCAATCCGGCGGCTTCCGGCGGAACATTGATCAACCGCAATCTTCTTCCCTGCCTGGAAGCTCTGGTACGCCTGGATGAAAAAGGCCAATTAAAGGGTCATTTGGCCGAGTCCTGGGAAGTGTCACCGGACGGCCTAACCCTTACCTTCAAGCTACGCCCGGGCATAAAGTTCCATGACGGTACCGCTTTCAACGCGCAAGCCGTAAAGTTCAACCTGGAAGAGGCGTTTAAAAAAGGTATCTCCGGTTCTGCCTTTTTGGCTTCCGTGAAATCCTATGATGTTATCGACGACCTTACCCTGCGGTTGAATCTCTCAAGATTTGATTTCAGGGTGTTATTTAGCCTGGTCGGTACCAACGGTGTAGGATTGATAGCATCTCCCACTGCCTTGCAGAAGCCGGCCACTCCCGAAAATCGAGCTCAACTGCACATGGTAGGCACCGGTCCATTCATTTTTGATAGCTGGCGCAGAGACGACTTCGTAAAGTACACCCGTAACCCGAATTACTGGCAACCGGGATTACCCTATCTGGATGCGATTGTGATACGCAACGTCGCAGATACAACAGTCAGCATTATGGCCTTTCAGGCCGGAAATGCTAACCTGGTTGAAAACATAGTCCCTGATGATGTAGTTATGCTCAGCGCCAAGGGTTATAACATCACTTTCGCAGGTCTCAGATTTTACCATCACTTCTATCCAAGTGGCGGAAACCCGGCTTCACAATTTGCCGACAGGAGGGTACGCGAAGCCTTAATTTACGCCATCAATAAACCTCAATTGATTAATGCCATCGCGGGAGGCATTGCCGGGGGACATATGCCCGTTGATGTCTTTTCCGTACCTGGTGTTCCCTGGCATATTGATGTTAAACCTCGAGAATACAATGTACAAAAAGCCAAGGATTTGCTGAGAGAGGCCGGATACCCCAGTGGGTTCAAAACCACGCTTTTTACCGATGTTCGTTTATCTCCCAGAATCTGGGCAGAGGTTTTACAAACTTCCTTCCGCGAAGTGGGCATTATTGCCAACATTGAAATGTTGGATGTCCCCAGGTTCACCGATTTGTCCCGAACAGGCTGGAATGGGATATTGATGCCGGGGTTCCCCTTCGCCGGGAGTATGACAAGTCTGGTTGGGAGCCTGTCACTTAAAGCACCCGACAGAATCAGCCAGTTCCGACCGCCTGGATGGGATGAACTCTTCGACCGAATTTTTTCAGTAACCGATGAAAATGAACGTCTGCGATTGTTAAAACAAGCTAATCAGATTATATACGACGAAGCCAATATAATTCCTTATCGCTCGAACTCCCCTCCCAAAGTTGATGACGGCACTGTGCGTGATCCCAAGTACATGATTCATTTCGGCGGCGCAGTGGATGTCTGGTGGCCCGAAATTTTCTGGCTTGACAAAAAATAGCTCTGAATTGGGAGAAAACCCGTAATCAGTGAACAGCAGTGGCACCGCGGCTAACTAATCATCGATTGGACCGCGGTGCCACTTCCAAAGGCTTATTATCCCCAGTCAAAACGAATTAAGTAACAAAACCAGGATTGGGGATTCCAGCAAGACAGACTCACAGGAGGACTGGCATGACGGCCTACATATTTCGGCGCGTGATGATGGGGGTGCTGGTCATCATTATCGTCACCATTATTTTATTCCTGGTGATGCGCCTTTTACCGGGTGATCCGCTGGTGGTATACCTTACCCAGCAGGAATTTTCGGCTGCCCAGTATAATCCCGCCCAGATGGAGGCTTTGCGAGCCAAGTTTGGTCTGGATAAAAATTTGTTCCTGCAATACATCGATTGGATGGGCGGAATTTTCCAGGGCGACTTTGGCCTCTCAATTACCACCCAGTCCAGTGTAGCTCACCTTATTACTACCCGCATCCCGGTTACCCTTCATCTGGGAATCCTGGCATTCCTGGTGGGCACCATACTGGGAATTGGTTTCGGCATTATCTGTGCCGTCAGGCGAGGGACCTGGGTGGATACGGTGGTTACCCTGGTAGCCAACATCGGCATCACCACACCCATCTTCTGGGCGGCGATCCTGCTGATATATCTCTTCGGCCTTCAGCTACGCTGGCTGCCGGTTTTTGGCTATACACCCCCCTTTGAGGATTTCTGGCTGAGTACTCGCCAGCTAATTATGCCGGTCTTTTGCATGTCCCTCTTCATGCTGGCCTCCAATACGCGTCTGACCAGGTCCAGTATGCTGGAAGTTACCGCCCAGGACTATATCCGCACCGCCTGGTCCAAGGGTCTGAGAGAAAGGGTCATAGTCATCAGGCACACCATAAAAAACGGATTGATCCCGGTTATTGCCAACAAAGGCTTTCAGGTGGCCAATATACTGGGAGGGTCGGTTCTGATTGAGACGGTCTTCAATATACCCGGGGTTGGCCGTTTGCTCACTACGGCCATAACTCAACACGACTATATGATTGTACAGGCCGGCACCCTAATAGTTGCGGTAGCAGTCGTGACGGCCAATATATTGATCGATATAACCTATGGCTGGCTTGATCCCCGCATCAGATATGATTAAGGAGTTTGGCAATGTCAACCAATTCAGAGTTAGAAAAACAGGCTGACCGAAACTCCGCCTGGGATGAAGAAACTCCCCGTTCCCGTGAATTTAAGCGCATTATTTCCGTTTTTTTTGGACGACCACTCCCGGTGGTTGGATTGGTTATCATCGTCCTGATTATTTTAACCGCCATTTTCGCTCCTTTACTGGCACCCTATGATCCTTTAAAAATGGATGTGCCAAACAGATTGAAAGGTCCCACTGCTCAGAATTGGTTGGGCACGGATGAAATGGGTCGAGATACCTTAAGCCGGGTGATATACGGTTCCCGCGTCTCCCTGCTGATCGGATTTGCTTCCGTCTGTTTTTCGGCCATGATTGGTATTCCAATGGGGTTGCTGGCGGCCTATTCGGGAGGGATTGTGCATAATATCATCATGCGCTTTACGGATGGACTGATGTCTTTCCCGATGATTTTGATCGCCCTCCTGATCGCCACCATCCTGGGTGGAGGCACTCTGGCAGTTATCATTGCTCTGATTGTGGGCCAGTTTGCGCCTAGTTGCCGCATGACCTGCGCCATGGCCATGTCAGTGAAAGAAAACGACTATGTTTTGGCTGCTCGCACGATGGGCATGCGCAAAGTTTCCATAATGTTAAATGAAATCCTGCCCAATTGCTTTGCACCCATTCTGGTAACCATGACCATCGGACTGGGCGCAGCGATTCTGGCCGAAGCCAGCCTGAGCTTTCTGGGTGTGGGTGTCAATCCCCCTACAGCGGTCTGGGGACGCATGGTAAATGAGGGTTATAAATTCCTGCTAATCTCCCCGATCCTTTCCATAGCCCCTGGTCTGGCAATCATGCTGGTAGTGTTTGGCTTCAACATGATGGGGGATGGACTGCGGGATGCCCTCGATCCAAGGTTGCGGGGAGTAATATAGGCATCCGGAGGGAATAAAACAAGGAAGGGACTATGACGGCCGTACTTAGTGTAGAAAATCTGAAAACTTATTTCAATACCTACCGGGGTCAGGTTAAAGCGGTGGACGGAGTCTCCTTTTATATCGATCCCAAGGAGATCGTAGGCGTTGTCGGAGAAAGCGGCTGCGGCAAGTCGGTCAGCATGTTATCCGTCACTCAGTTAATCCCCTCTCCACCCGGCAAGATCGTAGGCGGCAAGGCCTTTTTTGAGGGCCAGGACCTCTTGCAGCATCCTCCAAAAGGGGATTTCATGCGTTCTATCCGCGGGGGCAAGATTGGTATGATCTTCCAGGAACCCATGACCTCTCTTAACCCGGTTCTGACTATCTCCCGCCAACTGACTGAGACCCTGGAACTGCACCTGGGCATGAGTCCCCACAATGCCAGGATACGGGCCATTGAGCTCCTCAAGATGGTTGGCATCTCTGAGGCCGAGATCCGCATCAATGGCTACCCTCACCAGTTCAGCGGAGGCATGCGTCAGCGGGTCATGATCGCCATGGCTATTTCCTGTAATCCTCGTATCCTCATCGCCGATGAACCTACGACGGCCCTGGATGTCACTACACAGGCCCAAATACTGGAACTGATGAAGGACATGCTGGACCGGTTTGATACCTCCCTTTTTATCGTCACCCATAACCTGGGAGTTGTGGCCCGTTATGCTCAACGTATTTATGTTATGTATGCCGGACGCA
>DATIKD010000146.1:0-1559 GCA_035477965.1 Dehalococcoidales bacterium
AAGTGGCCGGGGTAGGGGTTTCGCATATGTTCATCAAACCGCTGGCTTTAACCAAAGCCATACCGGTCAATGACGCGATAATGGTAGACTTTCAGTCGAATGAATTTGATATTGTGATCATGATTAACGGCATTTCACAACCGGTGAGGAGTGTGTCACTGCCCAGTGAAGAACTTTCCTGGGAACAAAAAATTAAGATGATCGCCGGAGACCTTGAGCGTACTATAAAATTTTATGACACTAACAATCCTGAAAAGCCCTTGAATACCAGCCTGCCGGTATATGTTTCGGGTGAGTTTTTAGGGAAGCCTCAATATCAAAAAATGCTGGAAGAAGCCTCCGGCCGGCCGATAATGTCCACTGTACCGGATTTAAAAGGGCTGGAACATTTGGAACCCGGGCGCTATATGATCAACATGGCGATGGGTCTGCGAAATGCCTTTGCAGGGCGCGAATTGACCTTCCCGGTGGCTAACATCAACCTTTTGCCAACTCCTTATCAGCCCAAGCCGGTTTCTCTGGTTAAAGTGCTGGGGATTCCAGCCTGTTCAGCCGCCCTTTCGGTGGTGGTACCCGTTATCATGATGATGCAGGGCACTGCCAACAACATCGAGGTCTTGCAAAACCAGCTGGAAAATACCAACCAGGTTGTCAGCCAAAGAACACTGCAAAAACAACAACTTAAAAAAGAAATCAGTGAATTTGAAAAAAAGGTTGCCACCTTCACGCAAATGGCAGCAAACCTTGACGGTTCTTTAAAAAGCATTAAAGTAAGCCAGGAAAATATCGATGGAGATTTGTTTTTGACCTTAAGCAAACTTTCTCCGGATATAAAACTTAAAAGTCTGAAGCAGACAGGCGGCCAGCTTGAAATCAGCGGAAGTGCCCCTACTACCAACGATGTGCATGTTTATGTTAAAACGGTTTTAACTTATGCCCGTGAACTGGATATAAGCAAGCGTTTTTCCCAGAGTCTCATATCTTCTTTGTCCGTGGTCACCCCAGTCCAGGCAGGCTCTGGCTCAACGGAGGAACCGGCTGTAACTTCGAAAGAGATAGAATTCAGGCTGATTTTAAGCCGGGAGAAATAAATTGGATATAATCAGACTAATTCTGATGGCGAAAGTAAAGGGTGCCTCTGATATTCATCTCGCAGTTGGCAGTGCCCCCATGTGCCGAATTCGCGGCGATCTAGTGTCGTTTGATGCAGCTTTATTAACCGTGGAAGACATGGAAAGAGCGTTTAACGAGTTAACCACCGAAGCAGAGAAAGCTGTTTTTAAGAATAACCTGGAACTGGATTTCGCTTACAGTGTTCCGGATGTGGTGCGTTTGCGTTGTAATGTAGCCAGGCAAAGGGGAACCATCTGTATGGTAATGCGCTTAATAGCCAATACTATACCAGATATAGATACCCTCAGGGTGCCGGAGCTATGTAAACAACTGATTCAAAGACCCCGCGGCATGATTATTATCAGCGGTCCCACCGGAAGCGGAAAGTCAACCACCCTGGCGGCCATGTTGAACTATCTTAACAATACCCAATACCGGCGCATTGT